>CAZIMU010000001.1:0-4535 GCA_964540355.1 uncultured Fibrobacteraceae bacterium
ACTTGTGACCCCTACCATGTCAAGGTAATACTCTAACCAACTGAGCTAATCGTCCAGACTTTGTGGTTAATATAGAAAATTCCCCGATTGTTGTCGGGGGCAAAAGCCCTAAGCCGATAGTTATCGGGGTTGTTTGACCTTAAAGAATATGGATTCAGTAGAGAAAAGCGCAAAAACAATGAAATGAAAAAGCCGTTTTTCATTTCTATTCATTTCATCTTTTTCTATATTTTTTATCAGTAGTTTATCAGTAAGGTTATTATGGCAAGCGCAAATAAAATCAAAATTGACGGAATAAATTACATCCGCGTAACCGACACTTCGCTAGGGAAAAGGTTGCAGTATGCTTCAAAAATAGGAAAATTCACAACAAAGCAATGGCTTTTGGCTCATAATGACGTTATGCAAAGTTTAAGCCCAGAGGACAAGCAAACGCTCACAAACGCCAAACTCAAAGAAACGGTTATTGCGTGGTTCAACACGACAAAGGGGGGCAAGACAAACGCAAAGCAGATGGGGATAAAAATTCAAGGCATAGAAGCAAAGGGAGAGGCGAGTATAAAGAAGGTCATTGAAAGCTATCTATCTAAATTCTGCCAAGGGGGGATAAATTCAAAAACCGCAACCGCTAGAGCGCAAAGGCAGTGCCGGCTCATTTTGTCTTTTTTTGAGCAACGCAAGATTTTCCATTACAACAAGCTAAGGCAGGAATATATAATAGAATATATAGACTGGCGCAACAAAAAAGGTGGGGCAAAAGCTGCGGCAGATACAATAAACCAAGAATTGAGGCGGCTTGGCTCTGTAATCAAGCACGGTGTTAAATACTGCGGCTGGCAGGAACGCTATCTGCTTGACGGCGTTAAGGTCAAACCCACGCCTCAGAATACAAAAGCGGTGAAGCCCTTTGAGATTAGCGAGGTTAAAACTATACTCGCATGGCTGAAGGCAAACGCGGACTTGACTGGAAACTGGTATATCCACGATATGGCTCTGCTCTCCGTTTGCTCTGGCATGGAAGCCAAAGCATTGAGCCTGCTTGCAAAGGACTGGTTCAAAATGGACTTGGGTATATTGAGAGTGTATGACAAATTGGTGAGCGGTGTTTTGGATGCAAAAACACAGAATAGAGCGAGAGATATTCCGCTAACGCCTACGATGCGCAAACTTTATGAGCGTGGTTATATTTTCAAAAGACCAGCCAAGAAGAAAGGTAGGGCTGCGGCTGGCTTGACTTGGATTCACCACTACAGCAGCAGAACCTTTGAGCGGTGCGAGCAAGAGACGTTTATCCTAGACGTGAATTGGCATAGGTTTAGACACACGTGCGCAACCGCTAGGCTTAGTGCTGGGTGGCAGCTTGTGCGCGTTAGCCGTATGCTGGGGCATAGCAACGTGAACACAACCGCAAGCCATTATGCAGAGTATGACCTTAGCGCAAGCCCTGCGGGGTTTGAGGGTATGCTTGCGGCTTATGGCGAGTTCGTGCGGTGGCTTGACGAGGGGTACTTCACATAAGCCACGCCAGACCATCAGTGCTTTCCTTTCTGCTTTCCCCGAAATCCCTGCCAGCAATAACCTTCTGCCGTGGAATATCGCTGTCGTCTCTTTTACGAACCCAGTTCCAAGCGACAACGGCATCTGCAAGGTCTGGGCTGTAGCCTAGATACTCTGCTTTCCGCAGAATATCCTTTGACGTTATCCTTATCTTGTCTTTTTTGTCTCTTGTTTTTGATATAAATTTAATCTGCTTTTTGAGTTCTGTTAAGTCTTCCGGCGACATTCCGCTCAAGTCTATGTTTCCCATTTCCAAATCGTAGGCAAACAGGCACCACGCTTGGCTTCGCCAGCAGTCGTAGTCTTTTATGCTCCCTGCTTCTGTGCCTCTGGGCGCAACCGGAACCCAATCCTTGTCTTTGTTGTCCAAACCGCTAAAACAGTCGCTTAGCTTGTAAACGTTTAGAATTATGTCTTTCACTCCTTTGCCAATGCCAACAGCATCAACTCCCAAATCGCAGTTGAACCTGCCATAGCGCATTACTTTATAATTCAGTTTTTTGGCTATAACTACGCTATCCGAGTAATCATCGCTCTCAACGTTATTTATCCTGTTGCCTTTGCCCTCTACATATACACATTTGTCGTTGCCCTGAAAGGCGGGGTCGCAGCCTATCGCCCATCTGCTCGCTGCTCTGCCTTCAAGCGGTTTAATGTTGCCGCTGGCAGCGTGTTCTATCCACAATGGGTTTATGAAGCCCCAGCCCTTGCCCGCTGGTTTAAGCTCACCCAGCCATATATGCTTGTATTCCTCGTAGTCCGTGGCTTTTAAATGCTCCGCATCGCCTTTTAGGACCTGCGGACAATAAGGGTTATCGTAGTAATTGACTTTTTCAATGAGTGTTTCCGGTGGGGGAGGCTTTACCAAAAAGTAATCATAAACCCAGTCGTCTTCTTGGTTTGGATTGAATAACCACCATAATTCACTAGATTCACGCCTTATGGTTGGAATAAGCCTCTCGGCATTTTCCCTGCTTACCTGCTGCGCTTCTTCCACAATAGCCAAATCAACGCTTGCAAGGCTCTTTATGTCGTGCATGCCCTTGAATATGAACTCGCTTCCTCTCGGCTTGTACATTATGCGGTTTTGGGTTATTGAAAAATAACGCTCAATATCCTGCGCTTTTATCAGGTTCACGAAAAGCCTGTGCATACTATCATCTAATGATAGCTGTATCTCCCTTGTGCATAGGACTAGCATACTGCAATCCATCGCTAGGCTCAATGCTGTTGCTGCCGCTGCCCAACTTTTGCCTCCACCTCTGCCGCCGTAAAGAACCCTGTGCCTTGCTTTGGGGTAAAAGTTCGGGTCAAGTATTTTGAACTTGGCTGGAATATTCCATTCAATTACCTTTTGCATTTTTTAAATCCGTGAATGTTCTTACCTGCTTTAATTCTACGCCTAACTCGCCGCTCAATTCTATCTCTTTTTTCTCGCTTGGGAACAAGCCTGTCAATTCCGCTATGGTCTTTATTGCCGTTACTGCCGCGCTGTAGTTGGGTCTTTCGCTCGCTATAGCCTCTGTCTTTATCTTTTCAAGTTCGTCTATTGCCCTCTCTCTTGTCCATTTGGATTTTTCCGCTAGCTCGGCTTTTATTTTGGCTATTTCCTTTTTTATCTCTGGTTTGTTTTTGAGCCTGTAGCCTTCTCTGGCAGCTCCATTTTTGCTATATCCAGCATATATAGCTGCCTCTTTCGCACTGTTATGCTCTGCGAAGTGTTCTATGAACTTTTGCTCCCTTATGTCGTTGCGAGGTTTCATTTTAGAGCCTTTTGGTGTATTTTAGTGTATTATTTTCACTTTCGTCTTGCTTATTGCCCGAATTTTTTGTATATTTATTGGTAGAGAGCGGTTGGAGCCTCCGGGTGTATAAGCCCGACCTGTCTTCAATCGCTTTTTCTATATTATTATTGGCGGGGGTTGTACCCAAGTCGTTTTGAGCGTTGTGTCTAAGGTCTTTGGCATTAGTCGCTTGGTCACCAAAGCCCCCGCTACTTTTATCTGCATACATTGTTTTTAATGACAGGGATTTATTACCGTCTGCATAAAGAGTTACTGCTGTAATTCTGCCATTTATGTTTTTTGTGAAAGTTAGTCCATTGCCTTCGGTTGCTCTTACCGTGTCAAAATTTTGAACTATGCTCACAAATTTAAGAATATCGTCTGCTGTTATAGCTCTTTGCCCTCTTGGAGCTTCCTTGCTTTGGTCTCCGTGCTGTTTGATTAAATGCTTTATATCATCAGAGCGAAGTTCCAAATTGAATTTATTGACATTAACCTTTGTGGCTTTAGCTATTCTCCTTGCCAAATCTATATCTACTTTCCCAAGAAGTATTTTCTTTCCTTTGTTATCTCCTTTTATAGCTTCATCTACGAAGTTGCGAACTTGCTGCTCATTGTCCGCTATTTCAATGCGGTTGCTGTTTGAGATTTTTTCTCTCTCTTGTGGCGTATATTTCTCTGCAAGCGAAAACCTTATATCTGGGTTCTCGCTGTCAAACGTGCCTCGGTTATCCGTAGCGGATTTGATTTGTTCGGGAGAGAAGGCTATGTATACCTTATCAGCCTCCCCTTTGCGGGTATTTGCGATGTTAATTACAACTCCGTCATGCCCTTGGAACTTTCTAGTATCAAAACGTCTGTAATCCATATCAAAATCATAATAACTATCTACATTTATTTCGTAAGGGTTCTTAATATTTAAGAACGCTCGCATAATTTTTTTTCCATAACTTCCTTTTTCATTTTTATTTGCAAAATAAAACCCAAAATTAGCAGTTTCCCAATTAGATGATTTTCCTAATAGGTTTTTGTCAAATACTGTAAATTTATTGTCCGTTCTGTGATACACCACAACAGGCTTTCCGTCTTCATCTACAACCTTGCTATCCCCGAACCACCGCTTGAAGAAACGGCTCTCCACGCCTTTCTCCTGCCACTCCTTTTTAGCTTGCTTCGCTATGTCCGCTGCCTTGG
>CAZIMU010000001.1:4635-15093 GCA_964540355.1 uncultured Fibrobacteraceae bacterium
ACGCCTTTCTCCTGCCACTCCTTTTTAGCTTGCTTCGCTATGTCCGCTGCCTTGGAATGGTTCTCTGGCACTCCTGCGGTCTCTGCGAGGGAGAAGCGGATAGTCTCGGCTATGTTTATGGCTTTGTCGTCAAAGATGACGTAGTTGTATGAGTTGTCGTGCGAGCCTTTGCTTTTGTATTCGGTGGGGTATTGCACTCCGTCTATGCCTATTTGGTTGAGAAATTTGCTTGCTTCCCGTGGACTTCCAAGCAAGTTTGACAAATCGCCATATATCTCGCTGGCATTGGCTCTGCTTTTGCGGATTGCGTTTATATATAAATCCATATCTCCGCTGTCAATATCCAAATCTTGCATAGTTCTTTTTCTGTTCTTGCTCAAATCTTCCAAGTCATTTACGATTTTGTTTCTTTGCGATTCCGTCAATGGCTTATCCCAATGAATGAAATTAAGCTCATCTACCGACTTGCCACCTTTGATTTTGGCTTTGTAAAGGTTGGAACCAACGGAAACGGTTTTTATTGCTTCAAGCAGTTCAAATTGGCTTTTGAGATTATTTAGTTTAGTTATATATACATCTAAGCCCATTTCTTTCATAGCTTTTGATGAGTTATTATCAAGTCTAAGTTTTTTTATAGCTTCCTCTATATCGTTTATCCGCGTTTTTAGATTATCGCGAACTCTCTCTTTGTCGCCGTCATAATACTCAAAACTAGCTGCTATTTGTTGAAGGGGTGAATTACCCCATTTCCCGTCCATACCCCTCTTAACTTCTTCTCCATTTATAGATACTCTTTTCCCATCGCCTGTGCGCTCACTCTTTGCGTAAGCTTTTGCGATTTCTCGCTTATCCGTGAAATACGTTCCCCAGCCGTAAGCTTGTGCGCCCTCGCCTGTGCCCATATAATCGTGCGAAAATTCCGTGAAGCTATGGGGGCTTCCGTGCCATACGTGGGGGTCTTCCTTGTCGGAGAGGGAAAATCTTACATCATCGCCGCTTTTTTCACGTGAAACGTTGCTGGGTGGGGGATTTTTTTGTATATTATGAGTAGCAGGGTTTGTTCTGTATATTCCCTTACGGGCAGCAGAGCTATAATTAGTCGCGACCGCACTTTCCTTGTCTGTCGACTTTGTTTCGTCCCTGTTCAAGCCTAGTCTGCTTGAACCCTGTGAATCTTGAAAAGGCGCGGAACTTAAGCGAGAACCCGAAGATGCTTCGGCATTCCTAGGTCTTACCGCAGTCGGCTTTTTTAACCACATAGTGCGTATTTCCAACCCATTATCTTCTACCACCGCATCTGCAATGACTACTTTGCCGTCTGAATAATGCTTGCTTATTTTAACGCTTTTGCTTCTTCCTGAATTGGTATCGGTGCCACGCTCTACGCTATCAAAATTATCAAGGACATCAGGAATGAGCATAAAAGTTTCTTTTGTAATGGGCATTTGGCTTGGGTCTGTTTCTTTTCCTACTCCGTGCCTGTCATTTATATGCTTTACGCTGTTAAGCGTTATGCTTTGCTGTTTGGCATTTACCTCTTCGCCCAATACTTGGCTAATAGCCTTGTTTAATTTTTCACTCGGTTTGCCTATGGTTATGTTTTTATTGTTTACTAAAGAAGTTTCTCCTTTTCTCCCAGCTGGTTCTTGGGCTGCCTTTATTCCCTTATCCCATATATTGCTTAACCGCCTTCTTTTTTCTTCTGGCACGTTCTGCCTTGCCTCTTCCATTGAGGGCTTTACTGTGCTAAGTTCGGGCATTGTCTCGCCGCGCAAGTCTAGCCCACCCTCGCCCGTTCCTGCCGCTTCCGACATCTTGCGTAGCAATTCGTCTGGAACGGGGATTTTATCCACAACCTTGCTTGCTGGCTCTGGGTAGCCTAATCTGTGTGCGAATGTTTGGGCGACTAATTCGCGGTCTTCCGGTATATCTACGTTGTTGTCCCTTGCCCATTGCTTGACCGATTCTTTCCATTCAGCCAAATCCTGCATAAGCTCTGGGTGGCTCTCCAAGCCATGCAGGGTCTCGTGCGTTATTGTTCCAACGTTGCCAGTGGGTGTTATGTTGTTGATGTCGTCTTCACGGAAGCCTGCAATATGCTGCTTCCCTTCTTTGAAGTCCTTTGTTTGCGAAGCTGCTTCCTTGTAGCTTTCCGGCTCTTCGTCAAGAAATCGGTATTGCTCTTGTGCCGTGAAATCGTTTTCCTTCTTGTTGGAAAGTTCCTTTATTTCTGCCGCTATATCCGGTCTCTGCGCGAGCGTTTCTACCGATTTCTTTATGCTTCTATCTGCACCTTCGCCCTGTGTTCCCACATCTAGGATAGTGTTTCCGCTTATATCTCCGCTTTCTGCGAATCCTGCTCTGTGTGTTCCCAAGGCATTGTCAAACTCTTTTGCCGTTGGTCTTGGAGTGTGCCCCCTTGCTTTAACCGCTGTGGTCAATGCTGTTAGAGGTGCGTCCGGCAGAATGTTTGTAGGGGCTGCATAAGCGAATATGTCGGTGAAATCCCTACTATCCCCCAAGCCTTTTTCGCTAAGTGCTTGCACTCCGCTCAGTATAACCTCGTTCTTGGCAAATTCCTTGGCTATTTCTTTACCTGCGTAAGGGCTGTATAGCATTATTTCCCTCAGTGCATCAAATTTTGCCAGTCCGCCTTGCGTTTCCAAAAATCTAGCCATTGTTGCCGCTGATTTCTCGCTTGTTATTTTACCCGCTTTCACTTGGCTTTCAAGCCTTCGGGCAACGGATTTAATTTTTGCGAGCTGCCGGAGTTTCTGTATTATCCCGACCGTTGCCTGAACACCGCCTACACCCGTGCCGATAGCCGCTCCTGGTGCCGCGCCAACTCCGCCGAACATAGCACCGCCTGCCGCTCCCATAGCTGCGTTTCCGGCTATTATGGCTGGGGTGTCTGCAATAATCGTGTCTATAAGGTCATCAAAGGCTTTTTTATCTGTAAGTATTTCGCCTATCATACCAGGAGTGTCTTTAACACCCTGCCAGATTTCCGATATAATGCCCTTGTCGTTCTGTTCAAGCCACTTGGTATCTTCTGCGGAAATGTTTTTGCCGCTCGCAATATCCTGTTTGAGCTGGCTTTTGTGCTTCTCTGTCTCGGCGTTTGTCTGTATGGCATAGCCCTCGTCTATCTGCCTTTGCTCTTTGCTTTTGCCTAGTCCGGTTGCCGTGCGGAATACGTCTCTAACATCTCCCGTAAGCTCATTTTTGAATTTGTTGTATTTTTGCCCTGCCTGCGAAATCAAATCGGGTTCTTTCAATCCCTGTTTTGCCGCCTCTATTAATTCAGGCGTTAGGAACTTGTTCCTTAGATTTACTTGCTGTCCGTTTTTGAGCCTTACCCAGTCCTCATATTCAAGGGGCGGCAATGCTTCGCCTTTCCGGTATTCGCTCATAGGGGCTAGGTATTCTGTTTTGTATTGCTCTCGCAGGGCTTCCGCTTTTGCTTGCTCCGGCGGTTTGGGCTGCGGCATCGCTACTCTTGTGCTTTCTGCTGGTGCTGTTCGTGGTGCAGATATGATTTGCGAGTATATGTCGTTTTGTTGCGCTAGTGCAGGAGGGGCTACCGCTGGCTGCTGTGGAATAGGCGTGTATTGCGGTTCTTGGCTCACCCATTCTTTGTATTCGGGATATTTGCTCGTCAGCTCGCCAACCAAGTAGCCGTCTTCCCAGTCGCTGTATTCTGGGTATTTGGCTTTTATCTCTGCTGCGAATTCGGCTGTGTTGTATGGCATTGCAGCCTCACTGTCTGGGGGGCGTTAAGCCGAGGGAGTTGCCTAGAGCTTTCCCGCCGTGACCGCCGACTTGCTGGGTTGCGGCTGAATTTCCTAATAAAAGAGTTCTATCATAAGCGTTCATTTTTTCCCATACTGATTTTGGATAAATCGGAGTGTATTCCAATCCGTGCTTTTCTAGAGCATCGTGTGCCCCATTTAGTATTCTTAGCGTTCCTATGAATTTTGAACGCTCTTTATTCATTCGCATATATATATTGGATAATTTTCCGCTTAGTATTCCTTGTTCTTGAAGTCCAACTATATACTTATTCCCCAAGTCATTAAGATTATCCTCTGCCACTCCTCCAATTTTTTCAAGGATTTCCATTTCTTTGTCATTTAAGTTTGTTAATTCGTCCATTACAGCATAACCACCTCTATGAGCTGCCATATTTTTTTCACCTGCATTTTTCATTGACATGGCGTTTCGTCTAAACAAGCCTGTCTTTTCCCACATTCTTCTTTTGATTTGGTCTAATTCGCTTAAGGTTAGCCTGTTGCCCATAACAGTCTTTACTCTATCCATATTAACATTTCCAGACGGTCGCAAGTATTTGTCTATCTGTTCGTAGTTCTTGCCACGTTCTTTGAGTTTTTTTTCTGCTAATTCCGTTATATCATCGTCTAGCATATTACGGAATAACAAAGCTATTTTCTTATTTTGTTCACCGCCAATACCGACATTGTCTCGTACGCTATACATCAAATCCGTTCTTAATTCACTTATTGGCTTATCTATTTGCAAATGCCCGTAATCTTTCATAAATCCAGAGAACATATTATTTACTTCGTCTAAATTAGAGTTAATCCTTTCTATAGCCTGCGGCACAGTTTCACCGTGTTTTATATTATCCTCTATTATTTTATGCACTGCTTTATCACCTTTCAGCCCTGTATTTCTTTCGGCGAAATTTACGTTTTGCGCACTTTTACTAGCCACTCCTTTTAATCTGCCATCTAATTTTAAAAATTCTTGCTCTGCGGCTTTTGCCCTTTGCCCCGCTTTTATGTCTGCTCTACCACCTAGAACTCCGCCTAATGCCGAAGCCCCGATTAACGCGCCTGCATCGGGAGCGTAAGAATCTGCACCTTCGGCTACTTTTACAGAGCTGTCGTAGGCAGCGGCTTCCGCTCCGCTTTCAGCAGCATTTCTAGCATATTTTCCGGCTTTGGCTAGGGCTTCGGGTGAAATGCTAGTAATTTTCGTTACGAAGTTTCCTGCTTTTTCGCCAAATTTCTCCAGTCCTTTCCCTACTGCCACTCCTATTTTTGGAACTCTTTGTAATCCTGCCGCTACTTTCCCAACCGGTAGAGCTGTCATTCCAGCATCGCCTACAACAGCACCTCCTCTCGCAATATATTTTGCTGCTTTTTCTACAGGGGTCAAGTCTTCGTCTGGAATATCCGTGTTTTCCCAAGTAGCTTTAGATAATGGAGCTGCGAAGTCTATAACCGTTTCTTTGCTTGGCAGTATTTGACTGAGCCAGCTTTCTTCTTGGGCTGGCGGTTGTGCAACTTGGTTTTGCGGCGGCGGTGTCGGTGCTGCATTGTCTCCTATCAACTCAAATTTGTAATTGTTAGGGTCTTTGTTTTGTTCTAAAAATTTACCCCTAAGCTCTTCCTCTGTTCCATCTAACTCTATAGTTTCGCCTCTTTGATTAGTAATCCTATACCGAGAGGCTAAAGTGCCTGCTGCCATACACCCTCCAATGTTTTAAATCTTAATGGCGCAAAAGAGATTTTGCTGCCGTTTTTGCGGTTATTGAGCCTGTGTGTTCGTTTGATTCCTTTTTGTCTTTTGGCACGAATGCCCACAGCATTAGCAATATCATTACTATTCCTATTATGGATATTGCTATGTCGCCTGTTTTTTGAACAGGCTTGGAATGAAATATTTTTTGCACAATAAGGCAAATTTTCTCTATTGTCTCCATACGCATAAATATACATTTTTTGCAACCTCAAATTAAAAAGTCGTTGGGATTTCGTTATTATTGTCATTATGCCTCTCGTATTTGTCTATTATAGACTGTATCTGTGCTTCGTAGTCTGTTTGAATACCCTTAGTAGCCGCGTTATAGAGTTTGCCAAACCAATCGCCATATATTGAATTTTTGTTTTTATATCCTCTGAACTCTGCCGCCAAACGAGCGGAATTTCCCTTGCTCCAAGTCGGATGAGCTTTTGCCCATTCATATATGAATTTATCATCTATTGCTTGTTTTGCTGCTTTCGTCTCGGCGGCGTTAGTCTTGGGTGGTGCGGTTGCTTTTACAGCAGCAGCTTTTGCTCTTATCATATTGGCATTTGCGTTTTGCTGTCCTATAGCCTCCGTTCTCCTGTTGTGCCCCTTAGTTTCTCCAAATTTATCTACATCTAAATTATAATTTCTATCGCCGCTTTTTTCCGCATAAGTCTGCTTCTGGTCATTCAATTTTTGAGTCTGTTCTTTATCCAATGTTCCGAAGAAATTGCTGAAATCCTTAGAACCAGTCATGCCGTATTTTGACATCAATGCTTTGTAATCGGCGGCTGTCGCTGGTTCGTAGCGTTCTTCCTCTGTATTATCAACTCTAAGATTGTCAAAAGGATTATTAGGGTTGATGTTGGGGACTAATCTTGCTCCGCTCCTTCTCACACCTCGCGTATTAAGCTCCGTAAACTCACTATCAAAATCAGCCCTTTTCTGCGCGGCTGCTTCTGCCGCTGCCTTCTTCTCCGCCCTTTCAGCTGCCAATCTGTCTAATTCATCTTGTTCCCTCTCCCTCTTGAGCCTGCGGTCATTCTCCTGCTGCAATAGCTGGGCGAAATTGCTTAGTCCACTGCCTATCGTGCTCCATGCATTAGGTCCCATAAGCTATACTCCTGCCTGCGGCTGCCGAATCATAGCGGGGTTCCACTGGCTCGCGTTGTATTGCTCCCGCTGGAAGGCTTGGGCGAGCATCTCTTGCAGTATCTTCCGCTTACGCTCGTTCTCTATTATCCTGTCTTGCTCTGCCTGACGTTTGTCTTGCACTGCCTGACGTTTGTCATTCAATGCATCGCGTTCTCTTTGGTATCTAAGCTGCTCGGCGTTCATATCGTCTTGTTTACTTGAGCCGTAAGCACTTGCTGCCGTTGAGGCTGCTGATATTATGAGCGGTATTGCTGCTGGTATTGCCATTGTGTTTCCTCTCGTTAAGATGTTAAACCTTTCCACTTGTCTTGAACAAATGATACGGGACTAGTGATTGATTTTTTAAAATCGGAAGATGAAGGTTGAAAAAGGTTTGAAATCTTTTCTGACGTACTTTTTTGTGGAGCTGCCGCTTCTTTTACGTTTTTGCTAATATCAAAGTAAGAGAAATGTCCTCCTTCATCTATCCATCCAGGTTCACCATTGAACACTATTGCTGTATTTGGCATACTCTTATTATCAGGAAGGTTACCATCGCTATACTGCGGAAGTCTGCTAATTATAATATCTCCTAAATCAGAATTTAAAGCCATTTCTATTTGTTCTTTGTTAAGTGAACTTATAGGCTTGCTGCCATTTATTATGGCCGTAGCAATAGCCGTACCTTGCGCTGTAATTGCCGCTGCCTCGTCCATAGTTTGCCTCGTATTGTAATTTCTCATCCAATCTATGCCGATGGGGTCATTATTATCTGCCAAGTTCTTGTAGTAGTTGTATTCATCCCTACTAACTTGCGCCGCCGCTTCATAAGGTGCTACGTACGACCATTGCTTTGTGACGGGGTCTTGTTTCCAGCCTGCCGCGCTGTACCTGTCGTATTCTCTCTGGTCCTCATTCCACGTCCTATTGTATCCTCTCTGGTCCTCATTCCACGTCCTATTGTAATCGCGCTCGTCTTCATACTTTGCTACGTCATATTTCCTGTCTGCAACGTCAAGCCCGAATCTTGCAAGCTGGTCTTCAATATCTTGATTGGCGTTGTATGCCCCTGCTGTCTGCTCAAACATTGCTCTGCTTGCCATATCAGGGTCATAGCCAGCCAATGCGGATGTCTGCTGGGCGTTTAGTTGAGCTCTCGCAAGGTTCTGTGCCTCTCGCGCTTGTGCTCTCTGGGTCTCGCGCTCAAACATGTCTTGGTATGTTTGAACCCGATTCTGCCCTTCTTGCGTGGACGAAGTTGGCGCAGTTGGCGCAGTTGGCGCAGTTGGCGCAGTTGGCACAGTTGGCGCAGTTGGCACAGTTGGCGCAGTTGGCACAGTTGGCACTACGTCCGGTTTAGTTGTTTTCCACCTCTGCTCTGCTTGCGAAGCTAGTTTGGTCAAAGGTAGTTTGTAAGAGGCTGTAAGCTGGGAATGCTGGGCTTGTGGTTGGGAAGAGGCTGCTTGCGAAGCTAGTTTGGAAGAGGCTACTTGCGAAGCTAGTTTGCGATAGGCTTCAAGCTGGGATTGCGGGGCTTGTGGTTGGGAATACATGTTTTGTGGGTTTGCCATAATATAAATATACAAAATTTTTCAGCAAAAAACACTAAATATAGCGTTTTTATTTAAAATAATGCACTAAATATGGATTTTTTATTGAAAATTTACTATATTTTATAGTAGCATGACTTAAATATACAAAAATTTTTTCAAAAAAGAATAAAAAAATAAGAAAAAACGCTAAATATAGTGCTATTGTCAAAATAATTTACTATATTTAGTGTATATGGGTTCGGATATTGCGAGACTAGAGAACGAGAAGGATTGCCGCAAGGTAGATGCTAGTCATCAGGCTGTTATGATATTTTATTCTGAACGCAACGAAAAAATGCAGTCTTGTATAGAAACATTGAGGGGAAAAATATATAGCGATGCAGAACTTGCGTTTTTCAAGAACACAGGGCGCACCCCTATAAGCATAAACAAAGCCCTTGCCCCATTCCGCACTATAATCGGAGTTCTTTCCAATTCCATGTTTGATGCTTCCTTTATGCCTGTTGGCGAGGAAGACCAGAAATTTAGCGAGGTTCTAAGCAAGCTGGCCACTTACGAGGAGAAAAGAAACGATGATTTCAATCAAAATTCGCAGGTTGCGCAGGCGGCTCTTGCTACCGGCAGAGGTTATAGATTGTGCCAAGTTGATAAGTCTGCGGGTGAGAGCGCGAGAATAAGCAGCCTTGAACTTAATCCTTATGCGGTATATTTTGACCCCGACAGCAGGGAGCCTATAACTCGGAGCGATGCCAAGTTCGTTGATGTATGCTATATGCTTTCCTATGATGAGATAATAAATGTATATCCGGAAGCCAAGGCAAAAATAAACGATAGCAAGGTTTGCGACCGAGCATTGAAGGAATCGTTCCAGACTTACGACAAAAGTGTTGACAGGCGGCATGAAGAGGGTATATACGATTTCAACGGAAAGTATGTGGTAGTAGAGAGATATTACAAAGTACAGAAGAAAAAGCATTTTGTCTATGACGAAGCAACAGGGCAAGCTTATGAGCCTGACGGCATTATACCTTATGGTGTTCCATCAATAACCAAAATAGAGGAATATCTTTATCTTGCTGTTTGGGCGCCAAGCCTGCTGGACGATAACAGCTTTCTTTCAAACGAGGAATACCACGTTCAGCCTAGAGACCCGGACACCAAAAAGATTATATGGCCTGTTATTGAGCTTGTGTCTGATAATATACTTGGCGAGAGCGATGGGTTCATAGAGTTCATAAGAGACCCGCAAAAACTTTTCAGCGTTCTTTACACACAGCTTATAGAAGCCGCCAAGCATAGCTCTGGCAGCTACACAATAGACCCCGATGCGTTCAAAACACCAGAGGAAGCGGAGCGAGCGAAGAAATACAAAGCTCTGAGCAACCAGATGTATGAGATTAAGACGGGCTATCATGGGCAGGCAATACAGCCTATAGCCTCTAACAGCGTGAGCAATTCAACGCTTCACGGCATAGACCATATAGATAAAACATTTAATGAGGTAATGAGTTCAACGCCTGCGTTGCAGGGAGTGAGCGAGAGCGCGACCACGGCGGCAAGCCTGAACCAGCAGCGCATAGAGCAGAGCACGGTGCAGCTTTCAATATTCTTTAACTATTACAAAAGATACCTTTTGCAAACGCTAAAGCTCAGATATGCTTATTGGCGCGAGACTTATACGGAGCAGATGACGTTCCGCATATTTGACCCCAATAATGGCATGAGCGAGCAGTTTACCATAAACCAGCAGGTTGCGCAGGCTGGCTGGAACGGAATGGCAACGGGCGAGCTTTCCAAGCTGAATGACATGCAAGCGGCTGAGTTTGATGTTGTTATTACCGAGAGCATGAGAAGCCCAACATACATGCAGAAGCAGGCTACGATGATAGGCAACCTGTTGCAGAATCCGGCTATGGCGGCAAACCCGACTATAGTCAATGTGCTTGTAGAGTGGCTTGTTAGACTTAGCGATATGCCAGAAGCCGCAAAGGAGCAGATTAAGCAGCAGATGCAGGCTCAAGCGGAACAAGCTCAAGCGCAAGCACAAGCCGCACAGGAGCAAGCGATGCAGATGAACCAGACAAACCAATTACCGCCAGAGCAAATGGCAGGAGTAGCAGCATGATAACAAAACATTACAGCCCCGAAGGAGACGGCGGCGGCATAGCACTTGAAGCAGGAGCACCTGAAGTAGATACAACAGCACAAGAATCTGCGGCAACCGAATCCAGCAGCG
>CAZIMU010000001.1:15193-21689 GCA_964540355.1 uncultured Fibrobacteraceae bacterium
GCGTAGCTGAGCCTGCGCAATACGATATTGCTGAGCTTGAAGCTAAATTTGCCAATGGTGAGATATTGAGCAAGGAAGAACTTGCATTTTACGATGCCTATGACAAAGACAGTATTGATGCGAAGCCCGAACCGAAAGAACCAGAGCAGCAAAATGCGGAACCGCCAAAGCCACAGGAAGTTCCTGAATGGCAGATAAATGCCGTTAAAATGGTTGGTGCAAAAACACCGGAGGAAGTGCCGGAGAAGATAAAGGGCTTACTAGGCGAGCTATCAAAAAAGGGCGCGGCTATAAGCGGCTTCCAAAGGCTTATGAACGAGTGCAAGGCAGGCAACCAAGTGGCACTAGCTGAATTGCAAAGGATATATGGTTTTAATCCTACGGCAGCCCCTGCAACTCCTGTCCCCGCAGCACCGCCAGCGCAGCAAACACAGCCCCCCATGCAGGTGAAAAATGGCGAGTTCACTAAAGAAATGTTCATGGATGAGGAAAAGGGAGAGCAATTTTTGAATGAGTTCAGCTCGCTTAAAAGCAAGCTGGCTGATTATGACAAGAGATTTGAGAATTTTGATAAAATGCGGGCAACAATGGAACAGAGAGAGATGGAAGCCGACAAACGCAGAATCCAATCCGGCATAACGGACGAAATATGCGATTTGGCGGAACTCTGCAAAGAGGATTTCGGTCTTAGCAATGTGCCTATACGCTCGGCGATAGAGCAGCTTTTGACAACAGGCTCGTACGGGGAGAAGGACGTGTTAAAGCCCTTCGCCGAATACATTGCGCTTTATGCAGGGCGGGAACCCAAGTACGACAACCTTTCCATAAAGGAATACTACAAGTTGCTCAACTTTGACAAGGTTGGGGAAAGAGTGGCGCAAGCCAAGATGCAAGCCCTGAGCGATGCGAAGAAAGGTCTATTCAAAGGCAAGCAGAACAAGGGAGTGGCAGCCGCGCACAATGCGCCAAGCGTAAGCGAACATGATATGCAGCTAATGATAGACGGAAAGCTGGATATACCCAAAGCATTTCGCGATGAAGAGGGCGAACCAGACGTGACCAAAATGCCAAAGAAACTAGCGAATGCTTTTCTTGGCGTAGCAGCATAACAACAATTTTAACCGAGAGGTAAAGGAACATGTCACATCAACTAATATCAGAGTTGAGACTTCACACATGGAGCCGCGATATAACCAAGGATTTTATCGCCAAAACTATATGGGGTCAATGCTCAAACATAAACGTGGAAACCGCTAGGCTTCCCAAAGACAAGGATAATTCGGTTCCCAAAACCATTATCCATTACTTGTCAACTGAATTCAAAGAAAATTCTTTTAATACAACTATACCGCTGGTTAAATCGCTGGTTAAACCCGGTGTTGGCGGTGCGCAGGTAGCCAAGGGCACAGGCGAGATACCGCAGACGAGATATACTAAAGTGTATTGGAACAGGGTACGTAAAGTAATCAATGCAAACCGTCAGGGCGTTGATATAAAGTCGCAGGAATACTTGAAAATAGCCAAAAAGCAGTATATGCTTTTGGGTGATTGGTTCAAGCAGGATGAAGACTACGCGTTCCAGAGGGCTTTGTGCGAGGGCTATGATATATACCTCACTGAGCCGCAGTTCTGGCAGGACTATGAATTGCAAAATACGCCTCCCGTGAGCAAGTTCACTCACCCGAACATTTGCTTCCCCGGCATGACCAGAAGCACTATGCCTATCCTTGATATGGATAATAGCACCTATACCACAAATGTTACCAACTCTTTGGGCAATCTTGTGATTGGCGATGTATTTGACATGACCGCGCTTGAAGAGCTTATGGACTATGCGAGAGGGCATATTATACCATTGTCGGAAGGTGATACGCAATATGTTGTTTTATTGAGCCGCGTGCAGGCTTCGCAGCTCCGCACCGATTCAAAGTTCTTGAAAACAAATATGGCAGGCGACAAGAGAGGCGAGGAAAACCGCGCAATCTCTGGCGTTATAGGCACATGGCAAGGATTCAAGTTCATAGAGGATATACGTTCGCCTATATTTGCCCTTAACGGCACAAAACAAGGCTTCAACTATGTAACCTATGAGAATGGAACTACAGTTGACAGGTTCAGCGGAATAGCCTCATTGCCTCGTGCCGCGAAGGGAACTGGAGCAACCGGAACGTGCGAGGTGGCTAGAATACTCGGCTTGGGTGCTGTTGGCGTGCCTATGCTGGACGGTTCTAATCTCAGTTTTGAGGAAGAAGCTACGGACTTCAAGGAGTTTGGCGAGATTTGCGGACGCAAGAACACGGGGCATTGCAGGCTTGACTTCAAGAGCACAGGCGGCACAGAACTTGAAAACAAAAGCTCTGCATTATTCTTCACCTCAACCCCAAGCAATTTCTAGGAGGATATATGATAAAAGTTAAATCAAGCGCGATTATGCCTATTAAATCCAGCCATGCCATGGTGGAGATTAGAATTGAAACCGATGGTGAGGCCGTGAGCGAGACTGTCAGTCTTAACAAGTCTTACAAGTCTATTCAGGTTTTGAGCGTTGGTGTTCTTAATAGGAAAAGCGTTCCTTATACTGGAGCGGTTGCCGTGCAGACAATAGACAATGACACATCATCTGTTGCCATTACCGCGCCTGCCGTTGCGAACACAAGTCCGCTTATAACCATAACCCTTGTTTGCGAGGTATGATATGGCGCAATTGCAAATAACCGCTAAACGCAAGGATTTGCCGCACGGCTACCGCGTGTTCACATTTTTTAAGGATAAACATGGCGATGCCATCAAAGCACAGCCTATGGTTGGCAATGAAGATGTGAAGTGGCTGCTGCCTGACACGGACGACAACAGGGAGATATTCACGCGGAACCTAGCCGGCAGCGGCATATATTCGTGCGAGGATATAAACCAGAAAACGCCCGTGCCGTTCAAGTCGGAAGCTAAGGTGAAAAAATGAAGCTCTGGCAGATTGTTGAGCAAATCCATGGCGGCTTTGGGCAGCGTTATCAGATTCCAGCGAGTCGGATTCTGCTCAATGTTTCCACAGCGCAGAAGATGGCGTTCAACAGGGACTGCCGAGCATTTGAGAAAATAGCCAACCTGCCGCCCTTGCTACCCGCTTTGGCGGCAGAGGATGGCTTTATTCTGGTTCCAGAGACGACAAACCTAGATAGTCCAAAAATCGCAATAACAGCAGAGGCATTGACATCGCGTGAAAAAGTTTCCTATACATTCCCAAAGGACTGTCGGATAATCAAGAAGATTTTCGGAAACCCGCGCAGATGGAACACGTCCAATGTGTATATAGACGATTTTATCCGCGAGATAGAGGTGCGCAACCCTACCGATGATACAATAGACGTTGTTTATTACAGGCAACCGCTGGACCTGACCTGCGAGCATGAAGCAGATATGGATAGCGTTTTTAGACAAGGCAATGCAGTGGAAAAGGCAGATTTGTTCAGCGATGATGACGAGGACAGGGTTATTCTACCCGATGAATGGCGTAGGCAGGTTCTTGTGCAGCTTGGCTCGGCTCTGTGCGATACAGAGAACTACGGCGACAAAATGCCGCAGTCCATTGTTGAGCAATACCTCACGGAGTTCTGGGAGGCTATGGACATGAGGCGCAATGACCGCAGAGTGATTACATCAGTGGGGGCGTGGTGAAAGAGGTTGCCAACAGACCATCTACTCAACCCGTGCGCGAGGCGGAAGATGTGCAGTTCAGAAGCTCTGCGCCCGGACTGCCTTTGTATAGGCTGGGCGGCGGTCTTATGAAGGAGTGTGTTAATCTGAAAATCAAGAACGGCAGGCTGCGGTCTAGGGACAAGTTAAAGCTGTATTTGGATAATGATAATGTGCCCAATTTCTTTGAGGCACAAGGTTATACTTATGAGCGTAAATTCTTCACTATACCATACAATGGGATAGAACGCAAGTATTGGATTTCATCAGCAAGAGGCGGTAGTGGCGGCAGAGACCAGATTTTTTGGCTGAATGATAGTGGTATTTGGGTGCCTATATACGATGTCGGCAGGAGGTATTATTGGACTAGCCTTGAAAACTTCAGTGCGTTCAGAATGAATAATTTGTTCAATACAAATTTGTGGGTTCTGAGCATAAATAAATATTCTACACTTGTGCTTGTAAACGATGATGTTCCGAGATTGCGCGAGCTTGGTATAGATAAGGCTTTGGATGGCTATAATAATGATAGTAGTACTGTGAATTTCCCTTTAAATAGAGGTTTTGGGTTTGATTTGGTGCAAATAGACAACGGAATTCCTATAAGAAGCTCCGGCGTATTCAAGGCGGAGGGCGCCCAAGGGCTTACAAATAACAAAATGAGTTTAACGCTGCCTTACGGGAATGAATCGTTCAATGAAGCAACGCACGTGCGGCTATGGCTGAGCGATAGGCTTTTGGCTAGCGGCGATGACCCAAACGATTTATTCCCGATTATAGAATTCTCAATTGACCAACTAGTCACTGCTATCGTGCCGCCACCGCAAGCAGATGCTCCTATACCAGGTATGATTAGAATGCAGGGGAGGAATGGGTTTCATTTCACTGTTTATAAAAAGGCGACCGATAGCTACGAAATAAGGTTTGGCTGGGAAGTTCCTATTGTGGAGCCTAGTTTCGGAAGCGCAGAGGCCTCTCTCATTGAGATAATGAACCTTATACCTATGCCTAATGCCCAATGCTTGTCTAATAATGGCGTTTTGTTTGGCATAAAGCCGAATGATAGCGGGGTTATTGTTTACAGTTCAAACCCCGGAACTATATTCCAAGAGCAGACTACGGCACTCAGGGTTTTGCAAGCGGGAGTTGGAAGCTTGTTCCGGCTTGTGCCTGTAAGCACAGGCGTTCTGGCGTTTGGGACAAAAGGCGTAGCGAGGGTATTTAGCCTTGGCGAGGACAAATTCAGCGTTTCAAAGATAGCCGCGCTTGATTTGTTGGGCATGCGAGCTATAGCGTTGCCGGGCATAGGCGCGGTTTGCGTTGGCAAGGGCAAGGTTATATTTGTCAATGAAAGTACGTTTGAGGCAAGCGAAGAGTTTATGGGACTGCCTATACGCGATATGCTGGGCGATTTGGCGAATGATGTCAGGGCTGTAAACGTGGCTGACAACAAGCTGTATATAATTGCAGGCAATGGAAACGATATTCAGGGCAACCGCATTTTTGTCATTGATTTGGATAGCGGGGCTATGACCGAGATAGTTATACTGCCGTGTTATCCGATGGATTTATTTTCAAACGACAAAAGCTCAATGAGGTTTATCTGCGCAAGGAGAGCGCAGGCCGAAACATATTTTAAAGACCCTATTGTATTATCATTCGGCGATGGCGATATGTTTGAAGAACAAATGCGATACTACGCCACATTCGTTGAAAGCTCTGCTTATGGCTTTATACAGCATTTAAGTACACAAGTATTGGCGAAGCTGGGCAGGTGCGACAATTTGGAAACGAGTATCAATAGCATGGGTTTCTTGCCGCCTATGCAGTTCAATAAGCTCAAAAAGGCAGATGAGTATCAGGACTACTTTATTCCGGCTGGCGAGCGTAGTGAGGCAAAGACGATAGAGCTAAAGCTCTATTTCAGCTCACCGCTTAGAAGTGGCATTAATGACGGTTTGGATATACTTTCTGTGAAATTAACAAGACTGCGGCAAGACGAGGTGTCTAGCCCAAGCTATAATTATAGGGGCTAGTTTATGGTGATAAGGAGAGTACAGGATAGCGCGGATTTGAATTTGACAAAGAGGACTGTCAATAGCATACTAGGCGATATAGAGGCTATCATAGGCTCAAACGTAAGCCAAGCGGCCAAGGCATTGAATGAAGTTGTGAAGAAGTTGGAGAGGCAGATAACCGCAGAGAGAGAATCACGTAATGCTGCTGACACTAGTTTGCAAGGGCAGATAGACACCAAGGCAAGCGATGCCGATTTAGCTACGGAAAGGAGCGAGCGCATTGCTGCTGATTCTGGTTTGCAAGGGCAGATAAACACGAAGGCAAGCAATGCTGCTCATAGAGAGTTGGAAGCCAAGCTGAATGATTTGGTTGAAAGGGTAGAGAGATTGGAGAATCCAGAAGAACCAGAGGAGGATTAGTTATGGTTAGAGAGAGGCAGTTTGATGGGGTTGTTAAGATTTCTCAGTTTGAGAAAAAAACCATTGATTTTGCGATTACTGACAATGCGGTGCTTATGCCTGCCGCAAAAGCCAATGAAGCGAATTACGTTATCCCTGTTGGTGATATTGACACGCTGGCAACGCGGCGAGCAAATACCGCGGCTGAAAATGCTAAGAGTGTATTACGCGGTGAATTAGCTACGGAAAGGAGCGAGCGTATTGCTGAGGACACTAATTTGCAAAGGCAGATAGACACCAAGGCAAGCAATGCCGCTTTAGCTACGGAAACGCAGGCAAGGATAGCTGCTGATTCTGGTTTGCAAAGGCAGATAGACACCAAGGCAAGC
>CAZIMU010000001.1:21789-30365 GCA_964540355.1 uncultured Fibrobacteraceae bacterium
GGCAAGGATAGCTGCTGATTCTGGTTTGCAAAGGCAGATAGACACCAAGGCAAGCGATGCCGATTTAGCTACGGAAACGCAGGCAAGGATAGCTGCTGATTCTGGTTTGCAAAGGCAGATAGACACCAAGGCAAGCGATGCCGATTTAGCTACGGAAACGCAGGCAAGGATAGCTGCTGATTCTGGTTTGCAAAGGCAGATAGACACCAAGGCAAGCGATGCCGATTTAGCTACGGAAACGCAGGCAAGGATAGCTGCTGACACTAATTTGCAACAGCAGATAAACGCGAAGGCAAGCAATGCCGCTTTAGCTGCGGAAATGCAGGCAAGGATAGACAATACGATAGCGGCAATCAGCGTGGATTTTTCGCAGTCGCCTCATTCAATCACAATCATGAAGAGCAATTACGCTGAAATAACCACAACGGCAGAAGTGGCATCGGAGTTCTCTGATGGTCTTATGCCAAAAGAGAGCTTCAGTGAGATTGCAGCACTACGGAATGAGGTTGACAGTTTGACCGCGACCGCTTTTGTTCCGCTAGGCATGCTCTCAATTGACGATGAAACATTCGCGGCTATGAGCGATGCTGAGCGAACCCAGCAAGTAAGCGATGATACTGGCAGGAGTTCGTTTAATATTAATAATGCTGTAGCAACTACAGATAACAGCACATGGATAGTAAGCTCAATTGACCCTGTGGCTTGGATTCAATGGGGAACAGCAAACATGACCGTGTCTCCAGCGACAAATGAAACGCTGGGCATAGTTCAGGGCGATGCAAATACTAGTGGCAAGGTTGCCGTTGAGAACGATGGCACGATGTCTGTGGTTGGGTGGGATGAGCTTACCGAGCTGGTAGATGCGAATGAGACAAATATAAACACCAAACAACCTGCCCTCAACCGCACAGTGACTGGCAACGACGATGCAACCGCCACCATCACCGACACAGGCGGCAGCCTATCCATTCCTATTCCTTTGACAGTGGTAGAGCCAGTGGCAAGCAGTACGCAGACAACCCCTACAGCAAACAATGCGCCCAGAACGCTTAGAGCGCAGCTTAAAATTCTTATTGACAACATCGCCTACCTGTTCGCTAACAAGCAGAACAATCTAACGGCAGGCGCGAACATAGCCATAAGCGGCGATACCATATCAAGCACAAACGCTATTCCCGCCACGGTGGTCATCGGCATTAACAACCCAAGGGCTGACATAAACATACCTGCAAACAGCACGGCATCAAACACGAGGGCGGCCATAAACAACGCTATAAACGCTTTGCCTGCGACTGGCGGCAAGATTGTGTTGCTGGAAGGAACGTATAACATAAATGGCTCTATTCTGCTTACTAGTAAGACTGGAGTTACGCTCGAAGGCATGGGGGCAGGAACAATCATTAACGCTTCCAGCGCGATAGATTACGCGATACAAGTAAACTCGTCAAGCTATTGCACTGTTGCGAATTTGAAAGTAAGTGGAAATTGTTACGGCGGTATATTGGTCGATACTTCAAACAACTGCACTATCGCTAATAATATTCTAGCCAACGCTATTACTAGAAACGCTTATTGCTACGGCATAAGATTGATCGGCAGCACACTCTGCACAGTTAATAAGAACACTTGCTTAAACAGCAGCACGAATTACCTTGATTGCCATGGTATAATTTTAGAAAACGGCTCCAGCAACTGCATAGTATCTGAGAACATTTGCAATAATATTGGCACGAATATCAATCTATGTTGTGGTATATTTTCCTCCGCCCCCAACAGCACAATCAGTAACAATTTTATTGCTAACACGTATCAAAACGGCGGAGGCTATTGTCAAGGTATTTGGATTTCTCAGTCGGGAAATACAATCACAGGCAATGTCATTAAGACAGTAAACACGCATAATGTGCCGCACTCAGACATGTGCCGAGGCATAGTGTTAATTGGTCGCGAACATACAGTATCAGGCAACATAATAGCGAACACATGCCCTAATGTTTCAAATGCAAGTCCGCCTATTGATTGTTGCATTGGGGTGCGTAGTGACAACTTGCACAATACAACGATATGCGGTAATACGTTTACTGGTTTAACAACAAATTCGCCGCAAAATGCCGCAGTGAGCTTTTTTTGGAACGGCTACTCTTACAATAGCTTTGTCAACAACAACGCAAGGAACTGGACAGAGAACGGCGGTAGGCTGTTGACAAACGGCGGTAGCGGAACATCAACCACAATAGGGACATTCGGCACGAATAATGTGATGGGATTCAATGTGGTGTAGGAGAAATTATGAGCACAGTAATGGATTGAGGAATGTATGGAATCGCTGCTGAATAACCCGCTAGAGCAACTAGGCATACCTAGTGCCGTTGCGGGGTTGCTTTACCTAATCGTAACCCGCGAGGCTTTTCATAGGAAGGAAAAGAGAGATGCTGAAATAAATGAGTTAAAAGAGGGATTAAAAAAACATATAGAAAAGCATGAATCTTTTGAGGGCGAGATATATAAGGAGTTACGAGCCATAAGCAAAATCGTTTACAAAATAGATGGCTACCTGGAAGGAAAAAATGATAAGAGTAAATGACTTCACTGGCTCGCAAATCGTAACGGAGTTTGCGGGAGAGGATTTGTATAGGCTCAGCTATCCCGTGCATGCGGAAGTATTCACAAACGAGGGCAGGCTAGTCTATGACATGGCTATAGGCTTCCCGACTAATATGCGGAGCGGAAGCCATCTTATAGACTTTCTTATCCCTAAATTCACTAAAAACAACAGATACAACCTTGCCTTGCTCTGCCACGATTTTGCATACACAAAGTTGGATAGCGGACAAAATCCTATATCCCGTGCCCTTGCAGATGAGCTGCTGCGGCAGATGGTTGTTTTTAGCGGGCAACTTGGCTCTATACGTGCTGGGATAATGCACCTAGCTTTGCGCATAGGCGGGGCTTCCGCTTATGAGTGCGAGAACACTGGTGATTATGCAGATGCTGGGGCGTTGATGAAGTTTGAGTGGGTGAATAGGTAGCTCTACTTTTGCTCATAGCCTGAACCCCTCCACCAGCTTGATAGCCTCTTCCGCGCTGTAGCATATCTCCACCCCATAGCCTGCCTTCCGCAACTTGACGTGCATATACTTCTGTGCATCAGTTACGTAGCCTTTTGGAGATTTCATCTCTATAAATAATCGCAACTTATACAGGAACAAATCAGGCACTCCCGCCTTCACTCCTTCGTCTTTGAGCCGCTTGCCCGTTATTGCGTTCCTTGCCCCGCCGTTGGGTATGGCAAAGTACAGGATATTTGCGGCATCAAGCCACTTGCATAGTGCGACCTGCGAGCGGTGTTCAATGTCTTTCATAATCCCCCCCTATTGACTATGTGGCATCTAAGCCCTTGTATAAACCCGCACAGCTCGCTTTGTTTATCCATGCCTCTTTCTGCGCCTAGAATTATCGCAAGCTCTTGCAGGTTCTTTATCTGCCTTTTCTTGGAGAATGTTTTGTCGGTGCAGTTCTCCAGAGCTGTGCGCCATATTGCTTTTTGCCTCACGTTCCCTCCAGTTTCAAAAGCTCTCTCATCGTGGATATTTCCTATCACCACCATTTGCTCTGCATATTTTGGAATAAATCTTTCGTGCATATTGTAGCCGCCAACGCTACCATGAAAATGCAGTCTGTTGAATTGCCACCCTATATGATGTTCGGCGTGGTTATTGTCGTGCCAAAAAACCTCAAAAGCTACATAGTTTTCTTCTTCCCATTGGGTTTTTGGTGGGTTTCGCAATATATCCCCCTCAAAGATTTTAACTCCGTTTTTGTCAGTCAAGCCTGTGAATTGCTCAACGATGAAATCCTCGTCATTGAGAGCGGTAATCCTCAGCTCCTTGCAGAAGTCGGGTATAACTTTTAAATTGTCTCTCCACCGCGCTCTAAATTCTATTTGCCTCATACCACCTCCAATTCAAACTCAGGATTACCCATGTTCGCAAGTATAGCCTCAAACTCCGCTATAGCCGCTTTGGACTGCGCTACGCCCGTGTAGTCGCCGTTGATGTGCCTTCCAAGCAATATGCAGCCATCGGTGTCCTGTGCCGTGTTGCCTGCGTGTATGCGTATGCCAGCGAAGCCCGCTACGTTCTGCAGTTCCCACATCATTCGCTTGAAGCGGGGGGACATTGTCTTGCGGACTTTGTATGTGCCATATGGAATAGCGGTGTCGCCTTTTACTTTCCACTCCGCTACTGTGCTAGGGTCGCCGTTGCCTCTAACTGGGTCTTCGCAGGTGTAGCAATGGAATATGCGGTTTCTGCTGTTGTCGGCGTATAGCTCAAACGTGCCGAGCGTTTGCTTCTCTTGCTTCCATTTGCGAGTTAGGGTTGCTTTTATCATTTCTCAAACTCCCACCATTTTGGGTATCTTAATTCTACTATTTTTATTTCAGTACTCATATATTTTTTTATAGTAAGTAAATACCCTGCCTTTGCGGAGTAATATCTATTAGGCAGATAATAAAAATAACACAATGACCAATATATTGGTAAAACTAAAAGCTCGCGAATAACCACCCATTCCATTTTACCTTTTAAAATCTCAGGCAAAAGTTTTAAATTTCTGAAAGGTGTTTTCAAAGCAAATAGAAATAGCTGTAATTTTGTATGGAACGACATTTTATATCCTTTTAAAAAAGGTTCTGAGAGCAAGCGTTTTATTTCTTTTTTGTAATTCATTTTCCCAGCCTCCACCATTTAAATAACTGTAAATCATAGTATCTCCTTGAGTTTTTTATATCTTGCCATTACTCGTTCAATCTGCTTAATTCTATTTTTTGGCACTGAATACCATTTTTTTCTATTAGCTTTAATTTTCTCTTTATATTCTTTATTGTCCTTATGTTCTAAATAGTATTTATGTTTTTTTACAGAGATTTTATCCTTATTTTTTGAATAATAAGTACCCCAATGCAAACGCGCTTTTTTTCTATTGAGTTCTTCCATCTTCTTTCTATGAGCCTCTAATTCCTGCGGTGTTTCTATTCTCATCTCTCTAGCCTCCACCACGCAAGGAACTTCCCAAACGGGTCGGGGTCTGCGAGGTCAAAGTGGTATGCTATGCCGCCGTGGTCGCGCCACCGCTGGCACTCTGCGGCGTTGTCGTCTATGAGCAAATCCATTGGATGCTCGCAGTGAACGGACTTGTCAGAGGCTTCTATTGCTACATCTGCGCAACCGTGCCTGATAAGCCATTCAGTCTTTATATCTGCATAATCCTTTGTAAGGAATTTTACTTTTTCAGCGTGAAAAATATCTAGCAATTTATCAAACCACGGCTGCGGCTCTGCTACCGCGTAGAACTGTTCGGGGGTTATAGGCTCGCCCCACTTCCACACGCCGAACACATTATGCTCCAGCTTTATGCCAAAGTGCTTTTCTGCCGTGCCGTAGAAATCTATGATAGTGCCGTCTTTGTCAATGTATATCATAATTCCCTCGCTTTTAAAATCTTTTTAAGCTCTGTAAATTTCTTTTGCGTTTCCGTTTGACTTTCATGCGAAAAAAAAGTATGACATGTTTCAAATAATGTTTCGCAACATTTTATTTTCCACATATCATTATCTTTAATTATGTAGAATAAGGACATTGCCTCTGTGTTAATTAAATTGTTGTTATCGCACTCTAGCCACATAAGTTATCCTCCACGCAAAAATCTTTCAATACCCTGAACTCAATCACTTTCACAATAGGGTTGCTATCCCAGCCGTAGCCACGCTTTGCGTTGATGCTGTCCCATAAGTCAATGAATTTGCCAAACAATTTATCGTAAATTTCTTGAGAAATAGGATTTGATTCGCTATACTCTTCTTCTTCCCTTGCTTTGATATATTCATCAAAAACAACGCCCTCATTTAAAATATCATTTGGATTGATAACTTGCAATCTCTCCTCTCTCACCGCTTCCACTTGCAGAAACAGGCGGCAGGCTTTTCGGGTCATGTGGTAAGGGGATAGCCATTTTTTGCCACTTCCAAAATTATTGCAATCAGCCTTATACACAACATCTTTTCCTGCGCCTAAATATCCGAACGTCTCCCTAACCCACAGCACATCGCCCACCTCGCACTTGTATTTTATGCGGCGGGTCTGCGTTTTGCGACCGTCAAGGATAGCACGAACCATGTCCGTTGTGAATAGTATTTGGCGTAGCTTTTGCCCTTGAATTTTGCTAGTCTGCATTTTGCACCTCCGATTTATCATCGTGCATATTTTCTAAAGTCCGAATGCGTCTTTCAAGTTGGTTTATGACATCAACACATTCGTTAATAGCACAAGCTAGTTCGCATGGCGTAGCATTGCTGCCAAATTCATATTGTACCATCATTTTGCACCTCCACAAAGTCGTCTATGTTCTCTACATACCGCCACACCTTGCCGCAGGATAGGCATTCGTAAACCTCTGTGCCCCCTACTGTTTCCACTGTAGCCCCGCCACACTCGCACCATAGGTCGTCGTGTTTCCATGTCATACGTTTCCATGTCATACTTCCTCCACGTCTAAATCTTTGTAGAATACCGCCGAGCTAACCTCGTCAAAGCTATAGCCCTCGTATTTTTTTGCAAGCTCTATCCTTTCTCCGCTTGGCATAGACCGCCATTCTTTTACCGTTGGCAGTTTTATTTTTTGGTTGCCGATTATTTCCTTCAATCTTTGGTTCTGCTTTGCGATTTTTTCACGTGCTTCTTTTTCTTCATCTATTTTTGCTGGCGTAGTGCAAGCCTGTTTAGTTCCACATAGCTCGCGGTATTTTATACTCGCCCTTACTTTTGCCTCAGTGTAGCCTTCCCAACGCCGCTGGTTTATCCACGTGGATAAATGCGGGATTTTCGTCTCGTCTTGCCATTGCTCTTTGTCCTTTTCAAAGAACAAAACAGCAAGCAGAAAATTCAGTTCGGGCATTGCTTGCTTTTGCCATGCCTCCCAAGCCTTGATTTTGCTAGTTCCCTCGTGGCGTGGGTAAAAGCTCCAAACCTTTTCAAAATCCTCCGAATAAGGTTTTACATTTTTTTGTGAACTGTTTACATTTTTTTGTAAATTTTCTTTTCTTTTTTTTGTATTTTTTTCTTTTAAATAAATGGTACGTTTAACATCATATTCGGTACAGTTACTTGTACGGTTACATTGCTCTATGTCCCCAATCCCCCCCCTACCCCCCCTTTCCCCAAGACGGTCGGAATTTTCGCCAGAAATGGCAGAAAACGCGGTTTTTGAGCCGTTTTCGCGGTTTGCGTTTACATTTTTTTGTAAATCATTTACATTTTCGTGTAAACTTTTTACATTTTTTTGTAAACAATTCTCCAGCAAGTTTACGCAATTATGTAAACTTTTTAAAGTCTTGTTTACATTTTCGTGTAAAGTGTTTACATTTTTCTGTAAATAAAAATCGCAAAAAGCAATGACCAAAGCAAGCAGCTTGTTTACATTTTTTTGTAAACATTCCGCCTTGCGGTAATCTTTCATATACTCGTTGCGTTGCTCTTTGGTCATTGCTTGCCTCCAAATCTTTGCAAATCCATTAGCTTTTTATGCTCTTTCAAAAGCTCCTCGTGGTCGTCCATAATATCGTTTATCCTGCCATTGAGCCGCTTGTTCTCTACTTCCAAATTCGCGATTTTAGCCTCTATTTCGCTTGTTGCGAGGGGTCGGCTGGCTCTCGGCTTGTATTCAAGCCCTTTTGCCGCGCAGAGGGCTTTCCTTTGCTTTAAATTGCTTGCTATAACCTTTTCGGGATTGGCGGCACGCCACCGCTTTTGAGCAATGGCATTAGCCAGCTTTTTTGCCTGCGGCGTTTTGTATATGCGCTTACGTCCCATAGCCCCTCCTATGCGCTCTCCTTATACCCCTCAGCGATTTGAGCATAATGTTTATGTGCCTTATGCCTCTCTGGTTCTTCTGCTCCACGTGCCAAACCCGCAGGAAGCTCGTGTAGCACGTTGCGAATATAGCCACGTGGAGCCATAGCTCGTGCCACATGAGCAGCAGAGCTACGGCGATGCCTAGGACAATGAGTAGCTTAGTCATTATCACTCCAGCAGAAGAACCAGAAGGCGTGTAGCTCGTTGTCAGTTATGACGTAGTCTTCCGAGCCGAATGCTTTTTTCCAGCCGCTCTCACAAGCATCGTAGTCATCGCATTTGCGCGGGATTGGCGTCTTGTTCTGCTTCCATGCCTCAGTTTTCTCTTTGGCTTCCTTCAAAATTTGCAGAGTTATGTTTAGTGGATAGATACAGGCATTTGCCAGAGCAATTAAATGGATTTTTTCGTAGTTATCAAAGTTGGCATCGCGGAAGTTGGCACCGCCGAAGTTGGCATCGCGGAAGTTGGCACCGCCGAAGTAGGCATCGCCGAAGTTGGCATCGCCGAAGTAGGCATCGCGGAAGTTGGCACCGCCGAAGTTGGCACCGCCGAAGTTGGCATCGCCGAAGTAGGCACCGCCGAAGTTGGCACCGCGGAAGTTGGCACCGCCGAAGTTGGCACCGCCGAAGTAGGCACCGCCGAAGTTGGCACCGCGGAAATCCGCA
>CAZIMU010000001.1:30465-43828 GCA_964540355.1 uncultured Fibrobacteraceae bacterium
GAAGTTGGCACCGCCGAAGTAGGCACCGCCGAAGTTGGCACCGCGGAAATCCGCACCGCTGAAATCCGCACCGCGGAAATTCACATAGCGGAAGTCTAAATCCCTCACTTTCTGCCGCCAGTCTTTGCCGAGGCAGTTTTTCAGCGTTCTTGCAAGGTTCTTAGTTATTTTCATAGTAGAACCTCACGTGCGGGATTTCGTTTTTGTAAATCTTTTCGCAGACATACCTAGCCCAATCCTTTGGGTCTTTCAGAGGGGTATTCATTACGAGCTGACCCATCATAAAGCCTGCTAGAATTTCAACCGCCTCTCTCCGCATTTCCCTTTTCGCTTCCTCGCTCAAAGCAGACGGCGCACCGCCTCCAGCAGTTGGTTTTGTCTCCGTGCTGTTAAGTGGCGGATTTACCGCCGCCTGCTGTGCTTGTTGCTTTTGTCGCTCCAGTTCCGCCTGCTCCTGCGCCAAACGCCTCTGCTCCGCTTCTATTGCCGCCTGTGCCTCGCGTTGCTTCTTTGCTTCCGCTTCCAGCTGCTCGCGCTCCTTGCGCAAACGCTCGTCTTCTTCACGGCGTTTTTGCTCGGCATCTCTCTGTGCCTGTTCTTCCAAGTATATGCGGTTCAGGCACTTCTCCCACTCCGCAACGTAAGCGGCTTTGTGCTGGTTGAAGTCGGCAATTTCAGCATCGCTTGAATAAGGGCTGGGCTTCATATCCACAAGCTGCCGCAAGCCGTTTTCAAGCTCGTATTTGGTGTGGGGTATGCCTTCCTTCTTCCACCATTTCAGTACGATTTTTTCCTGCTCCGTCAATTCTTCCAGCGGGGCAAGAACTTTCTCTATCGCTGGTTCGCTCAAATCCCGCATCGCCTTTGATACCGCATCGCATTTTTTGGGAATGTCGCCGAATGCCTTTTTCACGATTTTGATGTTCTTCTCAAAATCCGCGAATGTTTGCTTCACAGGCTTGACGGCAGCTCTAAGTGCTTTTCTTCCATTCTCGCTAGTAAGGTCAAAGTTCGGCAAGCCTTGTAATTTCATAAGCTCGCTGTTGCCTAGCTCGGTCATTAGGGCTACGTTGAATATAGGCTCGTTGCCATTAACCCCATCGCCTAGTATTGCGGTCGGGTCTGTGGCAAGTGCCACAAGCGCGTTCTCTTTGGTTTCCTCGCTCATTAGAAGTCCCTCCATTCAAAATCATAGGTAACGCCAAATTCCGCTTTCAGTTCGGCAATGAGCTTGTCGGCTTGCGCGTTGCTTAAAGTCCTTATGTTTTTCGGGTCGCAGAACTTTTTCACTACATTCATTGCCTTTGCTCTATCTGGCAAAGATTTAATGAACTCGCAGATAGCCTGCGTCTCATACTCGCTAAGGTTCGGTGCTTGGTGCTGTGCAGGGGGGGGCGTGCCTTCTAGGTTCAGCCTGATTTCCGGTTGCTTTTGCTCTGGCTTCGGGGTCTCTTTGGCATCGGTTATTACTTCCGCTTCTGCCTTTAGCGGTTCTTTGTCTGCAAAGTCCTGCACTTCTTCCGGTGTGTAAAAACCGTTCAAACAGCCAGCGCAAACAGCTCTAACTCCTTCGCTAACTACGCGAGCTGCCAGCATTTGGCGTGGTATCTTTTGCCAGTTGTCTTTATACTCTTTGATTTTGTTTTTATTTTCATCGTAAATAAAAACCATTTTATTAGCTTCTTTATTCCATTGCTTTTTGTATGACCAAGAAAATCCAGCTTTATCCGCCATTTCCCAAGTCCATTCAACTTCAATTTTTCCGCCTTGCGGGTGAAAAAATTTAGCCTTGCAGCATTTATCATTTCGCTCTAACCATTCTATAGAACCGCCTGCCTTTTGAAAGCGGGCTAGTATGGCATCGGCTTTCAATGAGGGCTTGCCGTCAATTACGTGGAACTCACGCATTGCCGTCATTATGTGGCTGCCCTCAGCCTGTGCCACCATCATAAGCGTTGCAGCTTCCTCTTTATTTTTTACTCCGAATAACCCGCTTTTGGCTACTATCTCAGCAGCTTGGATTATCTCGTTTATTGGGACAAGCGAATTGCCGCTCTGCGTTTGCTGCGTTGCCACAGCCGTTGTTGTGTTGCTCATATCTGCTCCGTTTTGCCGCTTCGTTGAGGTTGAAGGCTTGCGGGCAACGAAGCAGCGTAAATCCCACAAGCCAGTTTTTCTATTCTCGCTTTAGCGTGAATGGGTTGAAGAACCTGTCATACCTTGCGCCTTTGCCTTTGCCGCTAACCGCTTTGTGATACTCCAGCTTGCCTAGTTTGCGCCATAAAGCAACCGCATTTATTCCGTAGTATTTGCGGTAGTCCTTTGCCGATACCCAGCGGATAGGGGCGAACATAACGTATATGTCCTTGCGCACCCTCGCGCTTATTTCTTCCACGAGCTTGTCGCGGTCAAGTTTGGCAATAAAGGATTCTTCGCTCATTGCGCTGCCTCCTTCTGTTTGTACGATGTGCAGTAGTCGCTTGCTTTGGTAGGTTCAAAGCCCTGTCTTTTGCAATGCCCATTGTTTACCTCGTGCTCATATTTATGGAAGAATTTGCACGTTTCGCAAGTGCGGTCGGGGATATTATGAATAAAGCCCTTTTCGTCAAAAGTTTTGTTGATGTTCAGCCTTCTTCTTATTTGTGCCTTGCACCGCTTTTTAAAATTCTCGTCAATAGAAGCTAGCACTTCCTCTGCCGCCTCTATTGATATGAGTTTTAGCCGCTGGTCTATTTTATCTGTGGGGTTTGTGGCTCTTATTCTTGCAATTTCTTCCGTCAATAAATCTATTGCATTAAGAAAACTTTGGCAATCGCTAGTGTTCAAGATATATCTTTCTCTTATGTCTATTAGCTCATTCATTTTGCTAAACCTCCCAGCGTTTTCGCTACTATCTCAAAAATCATTTCCTTGAACGCCTTGCCTGCGGAGCTATCCACGCATTTGAGCAGTTCCACCGCCCTTTCGGGTTCTATGGGTATATAGAGCGTTTTGGATTTTATTATTTTGGTTTTGACGTTATTCATTGTGTGCCTCCGCGCATTGGGTTTGCCGCTCTTTATAGCAATAGCCAGTTATTTCTTTTTCTGTTGTAAAAACGCCTTTATATCTCCATATAAAGCAGTCTTTATCGCTTCTTACTATATATTCTGTTCGTTCACAGCCAATTAAAGCGATAAATAATAATGGTATTAAAAATTTCATTTTGCCCCCCCATCGTCATCTTTTTCCCCCCCCATATATCATTAATTTTCCTATACATCCATTCCTTTATTCTAAACCGAACTTCGTAATTGCATTTAGTACACACCTTTCCTTTATAGTAATCTCCATTTGATTTTGTAATAAAAACATTGCCGTTAAATAACTCTAATTTTTCCCCGCATATAGGGCAATTGAATACTTTTGGAATTTTATATTCGCTATCTATTTTAAATTCCGTTTGGTTCATAATTGCAGTTAGCTTAGTTAGCTCATCTTCCGTTTTCATACTCACTCCTTACCCTTTGGGTGGTTTTCTTTTAAAAGACCAATCTCTCTTTTTAATTCTATAACCGTCTCTATTATTGGGCAGTCTGGCATATCTCTTGATTCGCCAGAATCATCTAAAAGCAAACGCCTTTTAATTTCTTCCCAACTTTTCCAACAAGCCCCAGAATAAAATGCCCCGTATAAAGTCAAAGATTCTTTATTGCCTTCCTTTCTTTTTTCCAAAAAATCCGCGTACTTTGACAGCTTGCCTAGTAATCCATTTTGCGAGCAATCGCCTTTAGTGTTAAGACGATGGATATCCACAAGAATCTCACCGACATATCCCAATAGCATTTTGTCACGGTGCACGAGCTCTTCTAACTCATTTAACTTATCCGTCTTATTCAGTATCTTACCCATATTTCCTCCCTTGGTAGTCAAAACCAAATATTTGCTTCCAACTGTTTAACGCTGATTCTCTACCTAGCTTACACTCTTTGAAAAGGAGTTCTAAGGCTTCTGTATATTTATGGGTTGAACTAATTCGTTCTTCTGATTTTATAAGTTCTTTTAAAAGCACTTCAATTTTCCTACTAACTTTCTTTTTTCTAAAAAAAAGAAGGAGAATAAGCGCATAAGATATTGCCAAAAGTATAAGGTTAAGCGTTTCCATCTTTCCCCCCATACGCTTTTATGATGGCTTCGCTTGCTATCTCATAACGAGGCTTAGTTACACCTGTTTTTTTGAAAATTTGCTCGCGTTCAAGCTCAATTAGCTTAAAAGCGGGTTGCGTTATTGCTACCTGCACTCGTTCATTATTGTTGGACTTTTCTTCAACCATAATGTAAATATAATAAATAATTATGAAAAAAGTGCAAAAAAAATGAAAAAAATGTTAAAAAAGTTCATTTTTTTTGAAAAATGCCGAAATTAAGCTAAAAAGGCGGTTTTTATTATGGAAAAAATTAACATCTTAGGCTTCATAAATCGTATAAAAATATCCCAAACGGATTTAGCTAAAGAATTGGGGGTTGGGGATTCCACTATAAGTATGTATGTAAGCCCCGAAAATAAATCTAATGTAGGCTGGGATAAAATTCCAAAACTTATAGAACTTGGAATAACTATAGAGGAGTTATTCGGTGAAGAAGCTAGTAAAACGCTTAAAGATAAAATAATTGCAGATTATTTGGCTGGTGCTGGCTTGGATAGAAATTTAAACTTTACGGAAGAAGAAGCGGTTAAAATAGTGCGGTTAGGACTTAATGGGTTAATTAGGAATGGAAATGTATGAGCGACTTATTCATAATCGGTGCTGGTGCTAGTGTTCCTTATGGATTTCCTTGTGGTAAAGAATTAGTTGAAAAAATAGAAAGATTATTTATAGATGGCGAATTTAAGAAAAAAGTACTTGGAACAACTTTAAGACTTAAAGATGGTAATAAAGGAGAAAATTTAATTGATTTAAAACTTTTAAGAAAAATTATAGAAGAGATGAAGGCATTTTCAATGGAATCCATAGATGATTTTATTAGGAATAGAACGGACCAAGGTTATGAATACAATTTTGCTATTAAAAGAGTTATCGCTGCGATTATATTGTATTATGAACAAAACTTTAGAAAAATTGAAACTGAAAATAAAGATAAAAAAATGGATTATGGCTGGATTGGGTTTTTATGTAATTATTTAGATAGAAATGAAGACGGGTTTCCAGTTAATTTCGTTAAATCAAAATTTTTAACATTTAATTACGATAGAGTTTTTGAACATATAATTTTCAGATACTTAACTATAACAAAAAGAGATGATAATAATCTTGCTATAGAAGAAATAAATTCTAGTGGTAATATAATTCATATGTATGGATATTTAGGAACTTTAGATTCCATAGAATTTGGCACTGAGCGAATAGATAATTCTGTTCCAAAAAATCTTGAAACTGTATGGGATAATACAAATAATCAATATAAGAAACTAAGAGTAATGGAATATATAAGCAGATGTGAAAGAATATTTTTCTTGGGTTTTGGGTATTTACTTGAAAATTTGAAAACCCTTGGCATTGAGGAGGGGAGTAATATTTTAAATGGAAAGCATATTCGGGGAACTGCCTTTGGGTTATCCAATGATAGAGTTTTAGAAGCTACGGAAATTCTAAGAGGTTGTGGCGCGACAAGCGTTGAATTATATGATTGTGACGTTAATAGATTGATTAAGGATTATATTTAGAGGTAACTTATGGAAGATAAAGAAAAAATGAAAAAAGAAACGGACTGGCTTGAAAAAATCCATAATTTGAATTTAGATAGAAGTGCAAAAAATATGATTTTGATGGCTTCGCGTAAACTTAAAACAAGCCATTTATTTGTGAGAGATTTATACTATCTCTTAGAATACAATGAAGATGAAAATATCGTTTGGCATTATACAAAAATGGGAGTTTTGGAAAAGATACTAACGCCAGATAATATTAAAATTCGTTTTACGCACTCAAAATTTACAAATGACCCCTCAGAATGTTTAATTTTAAAAGAAATCTACAAAGATAAAAAAGACGATATATTGAATATGTTAAAAGAAAATGCCATTAAAGAAGCTCTAAACGAACAAAATACAAATAAAAACGAATTTGACTGCTATATGTTTTCTACAACTTATTTAAAAAATTCATTTACTTTTTGGAGCAAAGAATATGCAGGGAAAGACGGAATTGCAATAGGATTAAAAAAAGATTTATTAAAAAATGAACTTATATCAATGGAGAATATCGCAAATTCATTTTATACAGTTATGGAAGATGTTTTATATGTAAATTCATTAGACGTTAAGCGTAATACTTTAAACACTATAGTTCAATTTTTGGAAGCGAGTTATAAAATTTGTAGTTCTATTGAAAATCTTAATTTTTTAGATGTTTTTTGGAGTATGTTTCCTCCTCTTTTCAAACACAATGCTTGGAAAGGCGAGAAAGAATTAAGGTTTATATTATACAATACAGAAACGAAAAATGAAATTGAATTTTATGAAAATAAAATCATAAGATGTCACTATGAATATTTTGAAGATAAAAATATAATATCTTCCATAATGCTTGCTCCTGCTTGTAACGATGAAGATGTAAAAGCAGTTGAAAAGTATTTGAAAGACAGTGGCTATAATATACCTGTAGAACGAAGCCGCGCATTTGACCTACAGGATAAGCAATAAGGAGTAATGGATATGAGCCTGAAAGATTTTTTTAAACCAGATAAGAACTTCACTAAAGATGCTAAAGAGTTCATTCTACAACTTATATTTTGGATTATAGTTGGCGGTCTAGCGGTAGGAGCATTTGTTTTTATTTATCCAGTGCTATATAGAATATATACCATACTTCCCCCAATTTCTATACATATAGTGATAGGCATACTTATTGCCTACGGCATTATGTTCTTTTTGCGGTTATTTGTTGGAGATACCGCAAAAGAAAACATAGGCGAAATCAAAAAACTTTTGGAAAAACAGAATAAGATTTTAGAAGATAATATATATGAAATAAAATGGCTTCTAGAAAGGCAAAATGAGATTTTAGAAAGGCAAAATAATATTTTAGGAAAACAGAATGATATTCTAACGGAACGGCGTTAGGCAACTTGAACCTGTGGAGTAATGTATGTCTTTATGCTGGAAGCCCATACGGATTCTGTATATATAAGCAGGAAAAAGCGAGTTTGACCTTTGCCTATAGGCTCTATAAAAAATACCCCTCGCCCAGCCCAATGTTTTATCAGTAATTTATCAGTAAAGCCATAAAACAGCGATTTTTGACGAATTTTAGCGTTTTTTCATTTCCATGTCAAGGTAATACTCTAACCAACTGAGCTAATCGTCCAGACTTTGTGGTTAATATAGAAAATTATCCAAAGGTTGTCAAATTTAAAAGCAATATATGTCATTTACTATATTTCCCACTAAATTAATGAGCCTCTCTACCACTCAAGCCATTGAACTCTTTAACTTGCCTTTTCAAGAATTGGCAACATTAGCAAATGATTTTAAAGAAGAACTCCACGGCAAAAATGTTTTTTGGGTTTGTAATAGGCAAATAAACTATACAAATGTGTGCCGACTGCATTGCAGTTTTTGCGCATTTTCAAAAATAAAAAAGAATTCTCCTCTTGCTTATAATATGAGTTTGGAAGAAATTTCTGAAAAGGCAAAAGAAGCAGTAAACTTAGGTGCAAAAGAATTGCACATAGTTGGAGGGCTTCACCCAGACAATCCTTTTTCTTATTACGCAGATATGCTTAAAATGCTTAGGAAAAATTTTCCAAGCGTGAATTTGAAATGCTTTACCGCTGTGGAAATTTGCCACTTTGCAAAACAGGAAAACAGAAGTGTAGAAAGCATTTTGGCGGAGTTAAAAGAAGCAGGTTTAGACACAATGCCAGGTGGTGGGGCAGAAATTTTAGTTCCAGAAATAAGAGAGAAAATTTGCAGACAAAAAGAAAGTGGAGAGGAATGGCTCGCAGTTCATAGGGCTGCGCATAAACTGGGAATTCCAACAAATGCAACTATGCTCTTTGGGCATATAGAAAGCATAGAACACAGGGTTAAGCATTTATCTATGCTGCGCGATTTGCAAAGCGAAACTGGCGGCTTTTTAGCTTTTTTGCCACTTGTGTTTTTGCCTCAGAACAATGCCCTTGGCAGGCAAGTCAAAACCAGAACTAGCGAAGAAGATATTTTAAAGACAATAGCTGTTTCAAGGCTTTTTTTAGATAATATCCCTCACATAAAAGCCTATTGGGTGCAGCTCGGCATAGAAACAGCTTTAAAAGCTCTGCACTCTGGAGCCTCAGATTTGGATGGCACGGTGATGGAAGAAAAAATTTCACATTCTGCAGGAGCAAACAGCCCAAATGAAATAAATGCTACTCGTTTGCAGGAACTGATAAAGCATCAAGGGCTTGTTCCCGTAGAACGAGACGCATTTTACAAATTTTCTACATTATCGTTATGAAAAACTATTTATTTTTTGTAGCGACGGCTCTCTTTTTTTATGCTTGCAGCAGTAGTGATTCCAAAAGCGGAAAAGAGGCTCTTTACATTCCAGTAGATATGCCCGATATATGTCAGAATGTGGATTTTAATGTTGACAAAGGTATGCGCGAAACCTGCGGGGTAAAGCCAGCGCGATATCAGGCTTACCGTAATGTGCCAATGCAAAGATATTTGATAAATCCAAATCAGGCATCAATTGTAAAAAACGGCGACAAAATTGAAATCCGTTTCCCTAATACCCATCCAGTTTCGCTAAATTCGGAACATATTTCTGGTATTACGTTCAGCGATTCAAAGCGACTTGCAAAAATTCAAAACACAATGGATTACAAAGAATTTTACAACGAAAAAAGAGAACGCTATAAACTATTCAAAATAACAATCCCATCCGATACAAAACCAGAAATGGAAAATAATCTGTGTTTTAGAGTTCCTGAATTGAAAGGTAGCGATAGAACACGCTCCGCAGCTATGGCTGCTCAAATGGAGTTAATCTCTTGCGAAACATTAGATGAATTAGTAAAAAAATATGTTAATTAATTATGGCTTGGTTTATAACTTTTTTAGCTATTGCCCTCATTGTAGCTACGGCTGGGGCCAAACATCGAGCAAGTCGGCGTTATCATTTGCCGCTTGAAAATCCTGCTCTTTCGCTTGCCATATTAAAAGAAAACCTGCTGGAAAACTCAAACGAATACGCTTTGCAAAAATTGAAAGATTTTGCCAAAGAGCAAAATTTAACTATCCCAGCTACGGAATACCCACTTGAGAGAGCAAAAAACATTGCGCAAGACGATGATGTTTTTTTTAAGCAAGCTGCTTGGCTTGACTCCATAGTTCCCTTGGAATTCAAAGAAGAACCTCAAACGGAAAAAACGTATGTAAAGGGAATTTTAAGGCTTTATAGCGATGACACAATTTTCAAAGCCTTGGAAGAATTTTCTCAAAAATTTCCCAGCGAAAAACAGCAAAAACTGGAACAAGGCTATCGCACACTTTGCGAACACAGAGATAATAGCAAGGCAGATTATGAGTCCTTGGAAAAACTGAGAATGGAAAAAGAAAAATGGGAACATCTGGCTAAAAAATGGTTTACCGCATAGCTATCATTTTGCTTGGCCTCATTGGCTATGGGCTTACACTTGCCCGTTCACTAAGTTTTTGGGATTGCGGGGAATATATTGCAGCCGCGAGTGTTCTTGGTATTCCGCATCCGCCTGGAAATCCGCTTTTTGTTATGCTCGGCAGGGTTTTTATTTTGCTCTTTGGTTGGCTAAAAGGGCCTGCCTTTGCGGTAAATTTAATGAGTGCTATAAGTTCAATTTTATGCTGCCTGTTCATTTTTGAAATAACAAAGAAAATTTTGCCAAAGAAAAGCTCCGACTTGCTCGCTTTTTTTGCCGCCTCAATTTCTCTTTTTGGCGATACTTTTTGGTTCAATGCAGTAGAAGCTGGTGCTTATGGCATTTCAATGTGCATAATAATGTTGCAAATATGGGCAACTCTAAAATGGAAGGAAACAGATAACAATAAATATTTGCTTTTTATTATATACATAGCCTTTTTAAGTCTTGGGTTTCACACTTTTTGTTTGTTGCCATTGCCTGCAATTTTTCTTTTTGTTTTGATTAGGAGAATAAAATTTCCAATTAAGTTCTTTTTTGCGGCTGCATTTTTAATCGTTTTGGGATTTTCTTCTCAGCTTTACCTGCCAATTCGTTCTTCTACAGAACCTATCTTGAATGAGAATAATCCTGCAGAATTGGAAAATTTTTTGGAAGTTCTTGGCAGAAAGCAATATGGAAATATGAATATGTTTGAGCGGGCTTTGTATCGCAGAGGTTCGCTTGCAAATCAACTCGGATTTTCTGAAAACATAGGATATTTGGGTTATCATTTAAACCAATGGCTGCCAGCTCCTTTGGGTGCGCAAAATCCAGGTGTTTGGGGAGAAGGTTCGCTTGGAAAATTTCAATTTTTTCATCGCATAATTTTTGAATTTTTGCTTATAGCGGTGTTTGCAGGAGTGTGGCTTTGCAGAAAAAACCCAAACGTTCTTTTAATTGTCTTTATGTTTTTGCTGAGTTCTGTTGGTCTCACATTGTATTTAAATTTGGCAGACGGCACAAGAACAGATAGCTACAATGCAAAACACTGGAATACCAGTATCAAGGAGTTAAGAAAATTTGTTCCCGATTCAATTCCAAATTTACCGAACATAAACGAACTGGATATACAGTTCTCTTTTTACAAGGCATTGCCGATATCTATGCGGGAAGCGTGGGTAAATAATGCGCCCAAGGCAAAAGGTTTAAAAACTTTTTTTGCGTGGCAAGACATTTTGGAAGAACAGGGAAAAGAAATGATAGAGTTGCCACGAATAGTTCATAGAGAAGTGCGAAACAGGGATTATTTTTTCACGCCTGCATTTTTGTTTTTTGCCATAATGGCAGCTGTGGCGTGTGGTACTGGGATTAGAAGAATGAACTCTGAAAAAGGGAAAAAAATTGCTGCTTATGGGCTTGCATTTGCGTGGCTTGTGCCTTTTTTGAGCAATTTCAGTTCACATAACCGCTCTCAAGATTTTATCGCAAGGGATTTTGCCATAAATATTTTAAATAGCATTCCGCAAAACGGTATTCTCGTAACTTATGGCGATAACGACACATTCCCTCTGTGGTATATTCAAATGGTGGAAAAACACAGAACAGATGTTGTTGTAATAAATGAAAGCCTTTCTTATAGCGATTGGTATAGGGAGCAGGTTTTGAAAAATTATCCAGATTTGAATATAGTTGAGAATGGGGAGCATTTTATCAAGGAAATAATAGAGAATAATTGGCCCAGTAAAAGCGTTAATTTTATGATTGGGGCAAATCCACACGACTATGAGGAATTTTCCGATGATATGCCGCTTATTGGGCTTGTTAGGAATTTGGGTATGGATAACAAAAAAGCAGATTCATTGCTAGTTGCAAATCTTGCAAAAAATTACCAATATTCGGAATTTAAAGCAAGAGGGCAAGAAGCAAATGAGCAAACAATCACAATTTACCGCTATTTAGCAAGGCTGGCTCTCACAAAAGAACCAGACGAGGAATATAGGGCGGCGTTGTTTAAGCTAATCGGGAATTAGACTAAGCATCTGTAGAATACACTTTCTCTTCGTAGAATGCGGTGGCGCACATATATTCGCGGTTCATTTTTGCTATGAACTCAACCGAAATACCTTTTGGGCAAGCAGCTTCGCATTCAAAGAGATTTGTGCAGTTTCCAAAGCCTTCTTTGTCCATTTGCTCCACCATAGCGAGAACTCTTTTTTGAGCTTCGACCTTGCCTTGGGGCAAATATGAAAGATGGCTCACCTTTGCAGAGACAAAGAGCATTGCAGAAGCATTTTTGCAAGCCGCAACACAAGCTCCACAACCTATGCAGGCTGCCGCATCAAAAGCACGGTCTGCATCATCTTTTGGAACAGGGAGCGTGTTTGCTGGAGGTGCGTTTCCGGTGCTGATGCTCACAAAACCGCCTGCTTGTATAATGCGGTCAAATGCGCTTCTGTTCACCGCGCAGTCCCTAATAACAGGGAATGCAGCAGAACGCCACGGTTCTATGACTATGGTATCGCCATCTCTGAATTTGCGCATGTGAAGCTGGCAGGTGGTAACAAGGGTGTCTGGACCGTGAGGCATACCGTTAATCACAAGCGAGCACATACCGCAAATGCCTTCGCGGCAATCGTGGTCAAAGGCAAAAGCTTCTTTGCCTTCTTTCATAAGCTGTTCGTTCATAATGTCTAGCATCTCCAAAAAAGACATATCTGGAGAAACGTTAGACAATTTAACGGTTTCAAAGTTCCCTCTAGCTTGGGAATTTTTTTGTCTCCAAGCCTTTATAGTGAGATTCATATTTTCTTCGCTCATTTGTAGCTCCTTGTCATAAGGTGTACGTTCTCAAATTGTAACTCTTCTTTGTTTAGTTCGTGTGGCTTATTTTCGCCCTTCCATTCCCAAGCGGCAACGTGGCAGAAAGCATCATCGTTGCGTTTTGCCTCGTTATCTTGAGTTTGGTGTTCTTCGCGGAAATGACCGCCGCACGATTCTTCTCTGTAAAGGGCATCTTTTGCGAGTAGCTCGCCAAATTCCAAGAAATCTGCAACGCGCATAGCGTCTTCCAAATTCTTGTTAAAGGAAGCGTTTTCTCCAAGAACATTGACGTTTTTCCAGAACTCATCGCGCAAGTTCGGAATTGCGGAAATTGCTTTTTCAAGACCAGCTTTATTGCGACCCATTCCGACATTTTCCCACATAATGTGCCCCATTTCCCTGTGGAATTCGGTGACCGTTTTTTTGCCGTTTATGGAAAGCAAGCGGTCAATGAGAGCTTTTGAGGTTTTTGCAGCATCCACGAATTCTGCCTGAGCAGAATTTACTTTGTCTAGCTTGTTGCCAGCAAAATAACCGCCAAGGGTATATGGAATAACAAAATAACCGTCTGCAAGGCCCTGCATAAGAGCAGATGCCCCCAAACGGTTTGCACCGTGGTCAGAGAAGTTTGCCTCTCCCAAAACAAACAAGCCCGGAACAGTGCTTTGCAAATTGTAGTCCACCCATAGGCCGCCCATTGTGTAATGGCTTGCCGGATAAATGCGCATAGGCGTTTTGTATGGATTCTCATCTGTGATTTTTTCGTACATCTGAAAGAGATTTCCATATTTTGCGCTAACTGCGTTTTCGCCGATGCGTTTAATGGCATCTCCAAAATCCAAAAACACAGCACGTTTGGAAGTTCCAACGCCAAGGCCGTTATCGCAAACCATTTTTGCATTGCGGCTTGCAACATCTC
>CAZIMU010000002.1:0-33770 GCA_964540355.1 uncultured Fibrobacteraceae bacterium
CCAGCATGGGAACTATTCCACGCAAAAATAAATTCACCTCTTTGTATTCCGCAAGAGCATCCAAGGCTTTTTTGCTCATAAGTCTAAAATCTGCGTGGTTATAAATAATGTCGGCTCCCAAAAAGTGTATGAATCTGTAAAATCCGTGCGCTGTTGCGCGTTTGAAAAAAGAATCCTTATTCCTTTTAGACCTAACCCCATAAACAATTTCGCAACCCGCGCTGTGCATTTTCAGCATTTCTTCAATAACAGAAATATCATCTTGCAAATCTGCATCTATGGAAATGCTTGCATCTGCGAATTCCCCAACCGAGAGCAAACCGCACAAAAGAGCGTTTTGGTGTCCCTTGTTTTTGGAGAGTTTTATCCCCGAAAAATGTTCGGGATTTTCCTTGCAAAGATTCTCTATTAGCTCCCAAGTGCAATCCTTTGAGCCATCGTCAACAAAAACAATCTTTGACTTTTGAGAAATGGAGCCATTTTCAGAGAGCTGGCGCACAAGACCTAGCAACTGTTCTGCAGTGTTTGGCAAAACTTCTTTTTCATTGTAGCAGGGAACTACTATTGCAAGTAATGGAGACATTACGGTGTAATATAGAATTTTCTAAGTTCTCTGTTATGCAAATTACTAATTCCACACAGCTTCGCGGGGTATTTCCTGCTCTTTTTACTCCCTTGAAAAACGATGACTTTTGCTGTATGCGTAACTCAATAGATTATGCAAAAGCAAAAAAAATGATAGACGACCTTATAGAGGTAGGTGTACACGGTTTTGTGCCAGTTGGAACAACAGGGCAGAGCGCAACGCTCAGTGTGCAGCAGCATTTGGATTTTATAAAATTTGTGCTGGACTATGTGGATGACAGGGTACCTATAATAGCGGGAGCTGGCTCCAATAGCACAAGGGAATCTGTTGAGTTGATAAAAGAAATTCTAAAAATTGAGGAAGTTCCAGTACTCTGTGTAACAGGCTACTACAATAATCCTCCGCAAGAGGGAATATATGCCCATTTCAAGGCTTTGAGCAGCGAAACGGGTGCAAGAATTGTCCTCTACAACGTGCCAGGGCGCACAGCAAACTATATACATCCAAATACCATTATACGGCTTGCAGCAGATAAAAACATAATAGGTTTAAAACAAGCCGTTGAATTTAAAATTGGCGAAAAATATCACGAAGACACAAAAAGCATAGTTGAGCAAACAAGAAGCCTTGATTTTGCTCTTATTTCTGGTGAAGACAGCGCATTTATAGATATGTTAGAGATAGGCGGAACTGCTTTGATAAGCTCAACGGCAAATATTCCAGAAGCTGCAAAAATTTTCGTTGAACTTTACGACTGCTTTAACAAAAAAGAATTTGAAAAATGCGACCAACTCCAAGACGATACCAGAGATTACGTAGAAGCCGTATTCAGCCGCAAAAATCCAATTCCGCTAGGAACCTTTTTCAACAGCCCGCTGCTCCTTCCATTAGTGAGCGTTAGAGACACAGAAAGAGGAGACGAAGCAGAAGGCCGCATACATAAACTCATAAAAGAAAAAGCTCAGAGTTTACTGAAATACACCGAAAGTGAAAACTACTAGCAACTCAAAAATTATTCTGATTATTCTGATAATTCTGGTAATTCAGGTTCAGACAAAAGCACATGAGTTAGAGTTAATATCCGAAGCTGCTTGGGTTTGGAGTGCGGCGGTTCAGAATAACAAGGGCAAAACAGATTCTTTGGTATTTGCAAAACTTGCGCAAATAGAAGTTGGTAGTCCGGTGGTTCTTTCACAAGTTCCAAGGGCAGAACGCTCATTGCTAAGAATGGGATATTTCTCCAAAACTGGAGAAGTAAAATTTTATCGCATAGCTAACAGAAACAGGCTTGTTCCAGCATTTAATTTAACGGATGCAACCGCAAATTTTGCAGAAGCATCAATCGCTTTTGAGGCGGGCAGCAATGAATATAATGGGCTTGTAAGGGTGCAGCTTATGAACATTGCTGGCAGTGCTAGGGATTTTTCCTTGGCTGGGGAAAATTCAAAAAATTATCGCAGTGCAGAAATATTTTACAAAGAACCTTTTATATTTGGCTTGAATGGTTCTTTAAAACTTCACGGCGAATTTGTGGAATGTGATACCATTAGGCAAAAGAATATAGACCTTAAATATATTCATAATCTGAGCTGGGAATGGAAGTATGGAGTTGGCGGAGGCTATAAAAACGACAAATTGTTTTCTTCGCTTTTGCTAGGCTATGATAACAGGGATAAAATTCCACTTTCTTTTAAGGGTTTGTTTGCAGAGATGTCTGCTGAATTTTCTGAGTTTGTGGCTGCGGGTTTGAATGGTGCCTATTACCAGCCATTTTCAAAGAATTGGACTTTGCTACTCTCGGCAAAGGGTTTTGGAATGTTGCCCCCAAAGGATTATGCAAGGGAAGATTTGTTTTTAATAGGTGGCAAAAACGATTTTATAGGATTAACCCCTCGTAGCATAAGAACAAGGGCTTATGGGTTAAACGAAATGGATTTTCAATGGCACGGGTTTGAAAAATCTGCCTTGCACATATTTGGGCAAAATGGAATTTACAGGAATAGGGCACCTTTTAGAGGCTGGGAACATATTTTAACCTATGGCCTTGGCTGGGAGCAGGGTATTTCAACTGCAAGCCTTGCAATCTATTATGCTCTTTTGCAGGGCACTCAGCCAATGGATGGTTTGCTGAATTTAAGCCTTAGAATTGGATTTTGAATTCTATTTTTCTATATTATTACTGTCAAAAGGAGATATAACAATGAGAAACAAACTCGCAAAAATCGCACTAGCAGCAAGCGTTTTGCTCGCCTTGGTTTTCACCATTTCTTGCTCTGTGGGTAAAGATGATGATAGCAATTCTGTTGCTTCTTCATCTTCAAAAGCCAGCACTGGCAGTTCCAGTAGCGGTTTCAATGGAAACTCACAAATTTACAAGAAAAATTGTAGTTCTAACGGTGTCTGTAAAGATACCACCTATAACGATGACGGATATATTTACGAGTGGTATTTGGAGCAAAAAGCAGGAACCGTAACGAAAGGAAATATCAGACTGCAACTGAGTTCAATAACCCCACAAGATCATTATTTCGAGCCTATTATCAATGTTGATGAAAACGATATTAAACAATATTGCCCCACCGGATATACCGATGGTATAGTGTATGGATATTTAGCACGAATTAGTTTACGCAAGAACGATAGTAGAGATGTTGGTGGATTGTCCATTATGAATGAAAATTTCGGTGAAGGCGTTTTCTATTGGTATTCTCCAAAAGATGGAAAAGCAAAATGTGATATTAATGGTGAAATAAAATTAGACTTGACTATCACAAAAGGTTGGAATACAGTATATACGAAAATGACAATAGAAACACAAACAGTAATAACCTCAGACGGCGATACTCTCACACAAGATTATCGCGTACAAGAATACAGCACAAAAAATCTTCTCAAAAAAGAAGCGAAGTGGATTCTCATTGAGGGTGGGTAATTTACCTCAATGAAAGTCCAAACTCCGCCACTTCCGAAAGGAACTAGGGATTTTTATCCTGCTGATATGAGAGTACAAAATCATATCTTCAATATATGGCGGAGAGCGGCTTTGAAATATGGCTACGAAGAATACGAAGGTCCTACCTTTGAGCATTTGGAGCTTTACACGGGCAAAAGCGGCGAAGAAATTGTTTCGCAGCTTTACAATTTCACAGACAAGGGCGGCAGGGCACTCGCACTCCGTCCAGAAATGACACCCACGCTTGCAAGGTTGGTTATACAAAAAGGGTCAGAGCTTAGAAAGCCTTTTAAGTGGTTTTCCATTCCACGCTTGTTTCGCTATGAACGTGCGCAAAAGGGTAGGCTTCGCGAATTTTTTCAACTGAATTTAGATATAATAGGAACGGAGAGCATCAGTGCAGAGGCAGATTTAATATCTGCGATTTGTGCTATGCTCCTTGATTTTGGCTTAACCGAAAACGATTTTGCAATTGGAATTTCTAGCCGCCGTTTGCTAGCCGCATTTTTAGAGAGTTTGGAAGTTGCAGATGCAAATTTAATTTACCCTATTTTAGACAAAAGTTCAAAAATACCAGCTGAAGATTTTGAAAAGGAATTATTGAACGCAGGTTTAAGCGGTGAAAAAGCAAAGAAATTAAAGGCTTTTATGAGTTGCAAAAGCATTGAAGAAATTAAAAACTTATTTGAATGGCAAGGCTTTTCTGAACTTGAAGAATTATTTGAACTTATAAAAATTGCAGGTTTTGAAAACTCGGTTAAATTAGATTTATCTGTTGTGCGTGGGCTTGCTTATTACACAGGCATTGTGTTTGAGGTTTTTGACAAAGCAAAAAATATGAGGGCAATAGCTGGTGGTGGCCGCTACGATAATTTAACAGAAACCCTTGGCGGTCAAAAAAATTCTGGAGTTGGTTTTGGAATGGGAGATGTTGTGCTTGCAGATTTGCTGAGAGAAAAAAATTTACTCCCACAAGGCAATGCAGATTTACCGGTATTTATAGCCTCTTTTAAAAGCGATATGAAAATCCTTTTTAAAACAGCGGGGCAGTTCCGCAAAGCGGGCGTTGCCTGCTCACATTCCTTAAATGCGGTTAAATTCAGCAAGCAATTGGAAATGGCAAATGCAGTTCATGCAAAATGCGTTATTTTTGCAGATGGCGAAAAAACAAAAGATGATTTTTTTGAGTATAAAATTCTTTCAACAGGAGAACAAGGATGTCTAACTTGGGAAAAAATAAAGGAAAAATTGTGAGCTCTTACGAGGGTAGGCAAAACCACATTCCAACATTGAAAACGCCAGTCATTGAAGGCTGGGAGTTTATGTACCCCAATTCCGCAACGGATTTGCGAATAGAGGTTCCAGAATTCACCTGTGTTTGCCCAAAAACGGGATTGCCGGATTTTGCAACATTGGTTATAGAATACCGCCCCACAAAGTATTGCCTTGAACTTAAAAGTTTCAAGGAATACCTGCTCTTTTACCGTAATCTGGGAATTTTTCACGAACACGTTGTAAACAAGGTTCTAAAAGACTGCGTTAAAGCCATTGCTCCAAAATGGATGATAGTTACGGGAATTTTCAATTCCAGAGGTGGAATACAAACAACAGTTGAGGCTAGATCCGGGGTGTAAATTATGAAAAAAATTTTGTGCATTGTTTTGATGTTCACAATGGTTTATGCTCAAGATAAAACCAAAACAGAAGAGCCGCCTGTTTCTGAAGCTCAGGCTTTTTTGCAAGAAACACAAGCAAATTCTGCAACACAAACAAATTCTACAACTGAAGAAAAACCTTACGATAGCGGATTAAGCCCTCAGCAAAGATTTGAAGAAAATCCAAAATATAACGTACACGAATACAACTACAAACAGCAGGTTATAGTTGGTGGAACGGTTATGTTTTGCGTGGTTTTATCCCTAGTTATGAACAACAATTACAATCCTAAACGTGGAAAGTAAAAGGGACATGGGATAAGGAACAAGGGACATGAAATTACTTATTTTTTTTGGAAATCAAAGCTACCACTTGTTCTGCGCCTAGATTTTTTAAACCGAGCTTGGTAAATATTTTGCTCAAAATGTTGCTCTGTTCAAATTTCAGAGATTTTATCAAAATATCTTCTTTTTGGCAAAGCTCAATAAAATCGTTTAGGGTGAATAGGTGAATATTGGGCGTGTTGTACCAGTTGTGGGGCAGAGTTTTACTTATTGGCATACGTCCGGTAAATGTAAAGGTTTTGCGAATTTGCCAGTTTCCAAAATTAGGGAATGTCACAACAGCTTGTTTGCCTATGCGCAGAATCTCTTGCAGCACATCACGTGGATTTTGGGTTTCTTGAAGGGTTCTGTTGAAAATCACAAAATCAAAACTATTATCTGCAATATCGGAAAGCCCGTTTTTATCCAAATCGCATTGTATAGCAGGCACGTCAAAATTCAAGCAGTGCAAAATTCCGTTGAAAGAGCGGTCAAGGCCAAAACCAGCGACTTTTTTTTCGCGCCACAATGAGTGCAGCAAATAACCGTTTCCACATCCTATATCTAAAACGCTTGAGTTTTTTGGTATAAAGGCAGAAATTTTGCTTATGTCTTTTTTGCTCTCAAAGGCGGAGTTTACATAGTGTTCATCGCGATGCTCAACCACACGCACATCCAAAAAGCGAGAGAGCAAATTGCCCAAATCTTTCACTTCAAGCAAAAAGCCATCGTGCCCCAAATGGGTGTCAATTTCCACGCTACTTACGATTTTCTTTTGGTTCAAAAGTGCAAATGAGAGTTTTTGAGATTCCTCTTGGGGAAAAAGCCAGTCGGTGCTCAAATGAACGCACAAAAACTCAGACTTAGCAAGGGATATAGCTTTTTCTAGAGAGCCGTATTTTTTTTCCAAGCTGAAATTATCCATTGCCCAGGTTAAAATCAAATAACTATTTACATCAAAACGCTTAACAAATCTTTCGCTTTGTTTGTTCAAATAGTTTTCAAGGGCAAAGCCTGTGTAAAATTTTTCGGGATCGCTTGGCATAAGCTCTGCTGCGTCAAAACGATTTTTCATGGACTCAGCAGAGAGATATGTTATATGCGCCATTTTTCTAGCATTGGCAAGCCCTTTTGCGGCATCGTCTAAAACAATGTGGCGGCCAACTATTTCAAAAGCGAGAGCCTGAGCGGAGAGCTTTGTTCCGCTGGCTATAACGGCACATCTCTCCACAAAATCTGGATATTGAAGTGCCCATTCAAATGCCTGAAAACCGCCCATTGAGCCGCCTATAACGGCAAAGATTTTTTTAATTTCCAAATGGTCTGCAAGTTTTTTTTGAGCGTTCACCATATCTGTTATGGTTATGCGCGGGAATTTTGAGCCATAAGGCTTGCCTGTGCGCGGGTCTATGGAAGATGGACCTGTGGTTCCCTTGCAGCCGCCTAGTATATTGCTACAAACAACAAAAAATATATCGGTATTTATGGGTTTGCCGGGGCCTATGAGGTCGTTCCACCAACCTAACGATTTTGGGTCATCTTCTCTTTGCAATCCCGCTGCGTGTGCATCCATTGTTAGAGGTGTGCAAATCCATATAACGTGAGAAGCACCGTTTTTAAAATCCCCATAAGTTTCGTAGCGAATATGCAACTCTGGCAGAGTTTCACCGTTCTCAAGCTCAAAATCACCTGAGAATACAAAATCTTTTTCTTGCGCAAGCCAGGTGCTATTTTTATTTGAATCTCTAAGCATTTCTGCCACAATTTAGAAATTTCATATATTACCACAATGTTAGAAGCAATAATAATAGGTTTAGTGGAAGGCATAACGGAGTTTTTGCCTATTTCCTCAACGGGGCACATGCTAATTGCCGAAAATCTTTTGGGCAAGCATTATAGCGATGCCTTTAATGTTTTAATACAGGTTGGTCCCATATTGGCGGCTGCGCTTGTGTTTTGGAAAGATATAGTTGGCTTTTTCGTGAATTGGGGGCAAAAGGAGACCAAGGATTATGTTTTGAAATTATTTGCAGCTTTTTTTCTCACAGGAATAGGCGGAGTCATTGCAAAAAAATGCGGATTGAAATTGCCAGAAGATGTTTTGCCTGTTGCATTTGCGGTTATAATAGGAGCTTTTGTTATTTTTGCGGTGGAATATAAAGCCAAAACAAAAACATTGAATGTGAATTTAACCTGGCCCATTGTTGTTGCTGTTGCCCTTGGTCAGCTTTCAGCGGCTATATTTCCAGGGGCATCTCGCTCTGGAATGGCAATTATGTTTGCGATTTTCCTAGGATTTGCGCGCCCAGCGGCTGTTAAGTTTTCTTTTTTGGTGGGTATTCCAACCATGATTGCAGCAGGCGGTTTTCAACTGCTCTCTGCAATAAAAAAAGGCGAAACAGCAGATTTATTCACGCTAGAGGCTATTGTTGCTTATGTGGTGGCAACCATTTCTGCTTGGCTTTCCGTTGTTTGGCTTTTGCGTTTTGTGCAAAAAAAGAATTTTATCCCCTTTGCTTGGTATCGCTTGGTGCTAGGGTTTGCTATTCTAACTCTAGCTTATTTCCACCTTATGTGATATTCCAAACCAGCGGCAACAAAAACATCTGTGGTTGAATTGCCTATTACCTCTATTGGCAAGCCTCGGTTTGCAAGTCCTGTTCGCAAATCTATTGCGTAGTTTTTGAAAAAAGCAGTTCTAAGTCCAAAAGTTAAAGCCACCCCTCTGTAATAGCTTTCTAAATTTTTGCTGAATCGGTATTTATATGAATTTGAACCTATAAAGCCATCGTTAAGTCCTATATCTTCTTTGAGAAAACTGTAAATAATGCTTGCCGAAGTATAGGGTTCAATTTCAATTTGCGGAGTAGGGATAAAAACTTTCATAAATTCCAGCCCTAACATAAGCTCATAGCGGTCAAAATTCCAGTGGTCAAGTTCTTTGTAAATTGTATCGGTTCTATCAACTTTCGCGCTGTGGCTTGACTTTCTAAGTTCAAATTCAAGCCCTATAAAATCGTACAATGAACCACCTATATACACTCTATAAATAGGCGAAGAATCTTTTATAAAAAACCATAGGCTTGTGGTGTCTCTCACATCTCTATAATCCTTGATTTTTGAATTTAGTTCGCGTTTATACCACCGAGAAGGCGTTAATGGAATCTTTGCCTGTGTGTGTCCAAAACCAACTCCAAACCAAACATCATGCATAGGCTGTTCTGCAAAATACTCGTCTGGTTCTTTTTCTTTTGCCTCTCGCTCGGCATCTGAGAGCCTTCTCTGCGGTTTGCCGCCAAACCAGTCGCTCGCTAGTTTTCTGGCTATTCGTGCCGAATCTTGTGCTAAAGGGAATATGGCTATTTGCTTGGGTTCAGAGCTATTTTCATCAAAGAGCAAAAACCAAGCCATGTCATTTTTTATTGTGCTAAAAATTAAATGATTATCTTTTAATTTGCCAAGTCTATCAATAACGTGCGCATTGCGAGGGCGCAAATCTTCTGGGTCAAGGCGAGGATCTAAATTTGTGCTCAGCCATTTTGCGTATAGAGAAAGGGTAGTGTCGCGTTCCCAATCGCCAGCTTCGTAGCAAACAGGGGTTCCTATTTTTTCGTTTTCGTAGCGAAGCGCAAAGCAAAAATCCGTTGGGGAAATATATCGCTTGCCATAGCTCCAAATCAAAAATTCACCGTCTTTCCAAACAGTTGGTGCTTCTGCGTGAGAACTCAGAGTTATGAAAAAAATAATTATTACAAATTTTTTATACATTCAGCAACCGCCTGTTTGGTAGTGTTCACAAATACATCCATATTAAAAACATCGTTTTTTATTGGTGATTGTACGTTTATAATTCCGCTTCTCAGAGGAATTTGTTTTTTGTTGTCCCAGAGCGTGAATGTTACTATTATTGAAAAATTTTTGAATTTCTTTTTTTGAGACATTTCAACATTTGCCTTTGTGTAATCGTAAAAATTCTCTGCCTCCAAATCTCCGCCAACTGTGTATTCGTGGATTATGAAAAGATAGTTTGAATTGCCTATTTCCACCCCTTGTTCTGGGAACCTTGTTTTTATGAAAATTGTTTTATCCATTTTCAAAGTTTCACGTGAGAAATTTTCCTTGTCTTTTTTTGATATTGCAGAAACATTCCAATTTTTTGAGAGTTCGCTTAAAATAAGGGAATCTGTGAGGGTTTCTAATATATTGTAAATGGAATCTCCTTGTATATTTAATTTTTCTGCAAACCAGCTAGTGCGGGTGAGCATAAAGGAATCGTCTAGCTGAACAACGCCAACGCTTTCTGTTTGGGCAGGAGGATTGCTATAAAATTTATGCGAATTAGTGAGCTTTTGCGAACAAGCCAAACATAGCATTAAAAAAACACTAGCCACCAACCACTTACCACTAGCCATCATCAACCCCCCATTCCTTGCGATAGTTTTCGATTTGTTCTTTATATTCTTCTGGAGCGAATTTTAATATATCGTCTATTGAAGCTATTGAATAGGCTTCTATGCCATATTTTTCCTTCACCTGCTGCAATGCGCTTTTGCCATCTCCTAATTTTTCTTTTCTATCCATCGCAACTATTAAGCCAATAACTTTTGCATTTGGTATTAGGTCCATTATGTTCATTGTTTCTTCTATAGATGTGCCTGCGGTGATTACATCTTCTATTATTACAACTTGTTTTGCTTCTGCGTAAAGGTCTCCCACCAAAACGCCGCCTTCTCCGTGGTCTTTTGCTTCTTTGCGGTTATAGGAAAAACTCACATTTATGCCATATTCTTTTTGCAAAATAGCGGCAGTTGTGGCACAAAGAGGGATGCCTTTATATGCGGGTCCAAAAAGATTATCCGCTTTGCCTTCAAAATGTTCTTGGAAAATTTTTGCATAGCAAGCAGCGAGCAAGGCAAGTCCTTCGCCATTGCAAACCGTACCCATATTCACAAAATAAGGGCTTACCCTCCCGCTCTTGGTCACAAAGCTACCAAATTTCATAGCTCCGCATTTAACCAAAAAAGGCACAAGCTCATTTGCGTTTGTCTGGGTCATCGTCTCCTGCTTTATTGTCCCAAGCTGCTTTAACAGGGTCGTAGGCTTTGATTTTTGCCTCCAATTTATCGTACCAGTCTGGGTCGCGCTTGGTCTTGTTGAATATAATCAAGTTGTACACTAATAATATGCACAGCATAACCACTACGCCTCGGATATTCTTCCTAGAACCTAGGTACAAGGCAAGCAGTAAAATAAAAGCAGCTATTAGGCCAAAATTATAGTGAACCGTGTAGAATTCAGTGAGAATGTCAACCATCATAAACAAGAACTCCTATAACTTTTTAACGGTTACGGTATATGGATTGGGTTTAGGATTTGTAGTATTTTCAAAAATATTTATATAAAATGTGGATACCTTGTTAAGCGAATCAGAGCCTTGCAAATGTCCTGTTTTAACAGTATCTATCAGAGTGATGCTATATTTATTATTCGCTGTGGTGCTATCGGTTTTATCGTTGCATGTACTTTTGTTTGTGGAATAGCAAGTTCCAAAGAACCTAACTTTGAGCGGAGTAATTTTATTTGAAACTGTTATTGAAATTCTATCATCGCGCTTTAACTTGAATTTATAAAAATCCTTAGTGTCTGAATTTTCAAAACCTCCCTCATTCATTCCCATATATTTGTCTATAACGCCAGCAAAGATAATTCCTTCGGTGATGTTCCCCAACGATTCTACATCGTTTGCATCTTCTTCTCTGTTGTTCGGTTCGTGGTCCAAAATATTATGGGTGGAAAAATAAAACACGGTTCTGTCTTTTACGTAATTATCAGAATTCTTTATATTTTTGAATTCTATGGAATCGCTTTTTCCTCCGGTAAAATAATACGAGCCTGTATCGGCGGTTGTTCTATTTGTACCTATAAAGCGCAACTCATTGCTGCTTGTTTTTCTATCTACCCACTTCTTTCCATTACCTAAAACCACATTTGATTCACTAGATGTATCTAAGCCAATCAAATTGGAGTTGAACTTAACCACAAGGGTATCGAAAGGTGAAATTAAGTTAGGGTATTTATTTACCAATTCCGGCAGCACACCTTTGCCTTCGTCTTCACCACAGGCCGAAAGTATTGCCGCAAGGGCTATAATAGCGAGAATTTTTGTCTTGTTCATAGGTTAAATATAGAAAATTTGTCTGATTTTGCATTTACTTGCATAGTAATGTCTAGCGAAGGGCACCATTATTGGTTTTTTTTTCAAAAAAATGCACATTCTTGCAAACAGTTGTTGGCAAAATAACGATTTCAGGATTTTTTTTCCCGTTTTTTACGTCTAATAGGTAACGAAGAAAAAAACGGAGGATTCAAAAATGACCGAAGTCAAAATAAATCGCAATCACAAGGATAGCGTGTTCACAATGCTATTCAGCGAGCCACCTGCAGCACTGGAACTATACAATGCAGTGACGGGGCAAAACTACCCGCCAGACACCAAAATTGAGATAGTGACTCTTTCAAACGCCATATTCAAAGGGCAATTGAACGACGTGGCTTTCGTGGTGGACGACAGGCTTGTAGTCCTGATGGAACACCAGTCATCCATCAATAACAACATACCGCTTAGGATGCTTATGTATTTGGGGAGGGAATACGAGCGAATAACTAAGGGCAAGGATTTGTATAGAGAGAAGCTGATAAAAATCCCTGCACCGGAATTCATAGTTCTGTACAACGGTAAAGACGAGTTTCCCGATTTCAAGGAGCTTAGGCTTTCCGATTCTTTTAAAACCAAAGGCAAGGGCAATCTTGAGCTTGTCGCAAGCGTTTACAACATCAACAAGGGTCGCAATGCAGAGATAGCCAGTAAGAGTCCTGTTTTGAACGGCTACAACGAGCTTATAGCGGAAATAAACAAGAATCGCCAGACGATGGAACTTGCGGAAGCTATAGAAGTTGCTATAAAGAGTTGTGTGAAGCGTAACATTTTAGTATATTTCCTAGAGAAGCACGCTTCGGAGGTTTTGAATATGCTTTTTACTGAATGGAACCTTGACGATGCCCTTGAGGTTGCGAAGGAAGAGGCCCAGGATGAGTTGTTTGCTCTATGGGAAAGTGGCATTTCCGTGGCGGAAGCCAAGGAAATACTCCGCAAACAAACCCGCACAGCAACTGCATAGCGGGATTTTACCCCCTTGCGGGGGCTTTTTAGAAAGCACAAAAAATTTACTAATAGCAATCGGATCGCATTTGTGGAGTTCCTGTTTTAGATGTAACAGACAGCCATGCACCATTCGTACCAGCAGGACAAGCATTGGATTCGCAAAGTGCTACTGTACTTGATGTACATGATATAGATTTGGAAGAGCCATTGCTACAATATATGGTGCCACTCAAAGTACTAGCATTATTGGTATTATTGTAAATTTTAAGAGGAAGATTATTATTTGTAGTACACTGATTTGTCAAATTTAAGCAATCCCCTACGGAGGGATTAGTATTATTACCAAAAGTGCTTCCAGCACCACACGTTCCTCCTCCACCGCCAGAGCTAGATGAAGCCGCTACTATGGTAATATCCCCACATGATACCTCACCGTTGACAACTTGGTTATCACACTTGACATTTGATACAGTTATGGTGCTTGTTCCCACTGAAGTATAATATGTTGTATATGTTTCTAATGCGGCATTATTACCGCTGCTGTTTCTCCAGTTATTTGAGTTCATTGGAGAAATTCCAGTTATATTGAAATTCGCATTGGTTTTATCGCGGGTACCGTTGGAACAAGAGATAACTATTTGAATAGGCTCTTGAACTTGATATGTACGTGGGCTAAATGCGCAAGTTATTGATGGACCCGATGAGTTGCTACTCGGCGCACTGCTAGAACTGCTTACGGTTGGGGTGCTTCCGCCGCCGCTACCGCAATTTATGGAACCGGATGTATAGGTAAAATTGCTTATCCATGAGCCAACATACACATAATAACCACCATCTTTCTTAGCAGTTAAAAGGCTTGGGCAACTTGCATTTCCCGCAGATCCGGCAGCCCACGACTGACCACATGCAAATTCGGAATTATTGTTAGGCGTGATCACCGTGCCATTTACCGTGAGGCTAGCACCCTGCATCTTAGAAATATCCCTTACAAAGAAACAATTTCCAGAGGTGGGGTTGCTTGGCGGAGCAGGAACGTTCTGAGCTTTAGTGTAGTCGCCATTGCACCAGCTGGCATTATACGCACACGCCGCCGCACTGCTCAGTGGCACGGCTGAGGAGGAACTGCTTGCCCGCGAACTGCTAGACACAGAATTGCTGCTTGGGCAAGTGGTGGCACCAGTGGTAAGAGAACCTTCGCAAAGCATTCCGCTTTTTTCGTTTGACATCCTACCAAGTATTATTGGATTTCCATCGCAATTAATTCTGAACATATAAACATAAGCATTAGTTCTAGCACTAATAGTTTGGGTAGTTGTTGGGGTAAAGCCAACCCAAGCGTTATTTGAAGATAGATTTCCACCATTGGCGGCGGTATATCTGAAACTGGAATCAATTGTAATGGTAGCTTCGCCGCCGTACCCGCAACCGTATTCTATGGCTGAGAATGGTATGGAAGTGCCCGTGAAACAAGTTTGGGCTACGCGGCACCAAGGAGCGTAATCGCAATTACTGAATGCATCAACAGAGCCACACTTTATTCCATTGAAATCGCCATCTGTGCCAAAAGTAAGACGCTCTCCATCGCAGCGAATATCATACATATAAATATCTCTCTCTGCGCCCTCGCTACCAAATTTATGAGGTTCAGGAGGACTGCGATTCCACTTGACATCGGTTGGTGAAATTCTTTTATATCCACCATTACTAGCAGCATTACCTTGCCAAGAGGTGTATTTGAATTTAGCAGCTGTGGCTTCGGAATTGCGATCGCCACCGCAGCCGTATTGCGGAACTGGTATGGCGTAATCGTAACAGCCACCGGAGACATAGCACCAAGGGGCGTAAGAGGCACTTGAAAGGGAATAACCTGAGTCAGAACTGCCACCGCCGCCACCGCCACTACTTGAACTCGCTTTGCTTGAACTGCTTTTGCTTGAACTGCTTATAACAGCGGATGAGCCTGGTGGTGGGTCGTCTGAGATAGCTCCAGAATGTATTTGCAAAAAGAATGGACTTATCTTGGTGTTGTTAAATACGCACTCGTAAATGCCGTCTTCTGGAGCAGCTGGGTTATAGCTTCCACAATTGTCTGGCGGCCCAAAAGTCGGCTTTGGTTCATTTGAGGGGTAATTCAAATATAGGAAGTTGTAATAGTCTTTTAAACTAGTAATGCTGGGTTTATCAGTTTTTTTGAAACGGAGAATTCGGGGCATAACTAAAACAGAAGCTTCAATTTTATTCTCGCTGTTTTCCTTTTCTTTGCTGATGTATTTGCTTTCCAAGTCAACCCTTAAACGTGGGCTAAGTGGAACAAAGAAATTATCATATATCGGAGGAATACTGCTCGGAGGTAGCTTGCAACCGGTTGAATCGGGGAATGCGCAATTTCTTCCACCTTCCTCGTACATACATAAAACTCCTTGTTCCATTAGCTCTTTAACAAATTCGGAGTTGCTCTCAGTTGTTAAAAATCCATTTCCTTGAGCGTTAACATGATTCATAACCGCACATTTATTCATAAAAATATTGCCGTGCAGTTTTCTACTGTCTGTTGCATCAAATTGATTTATATCTCCATCGCTGAAAATAAAATAATTGTAATCATCGCATTTATTGGATTTACTGCAAGATTTACCTTTTGGAGTACCGGCAAGCTCAATTCTGCCCGGGAAACCATTTGGCAAATAAAGCATAACCTCTACCCCTTTTGCGGTTGGGGGAAGATAGAGATAACATTGCTGCCCATTGAGGTTGCAAGCGGATAATTCATATATAATTATGTATTTGCCAGATGTTATGGTGCCTGGGTTAGGGTTTCCGCCCCACTTGCTTGCATACTGTTTTATATCTTGATTAGTACTCGCAGGCTCATCTTTTACATAGACTACCAACCATTCGTTCCACTTACGCTCTGCGGGTTTATTTTTTGTATCATTATAGCAATTTTGAAGGTCGCTGCCAATATCTCTTGGAGGGTAAGAGGGAAAGGCAAGCTCCATAAGTTTGGGGTTGCCTCCGCAGTAGCTCGATAACTCCCAGCCGCATCTAGCTGTGGTCTCGCAACTGCCGGGTTTATCTTTTCTATGTACCCAGTCACTCGGATTAGTTTTTTTAGCTTCGTCATAAATAGTGGTATCAAATTGTATGGGAGGATTTGCGCAACTTAGAGTGTCATCAGAAAGTTTATCTTTCAAGTGCTTCAATGTATCTGCGTACCAGTGGGATTTAGGAGTGCAAGATGCTTGAACATTTGTGGCTTTGGTACGAATTTGAATGTTGTTGTTATCTTTAAAGCAAGCCGCAGATGGGGCTGTGGAACAATACGAGGGCGCACTAGAAGTAATTTTTGTCATATTCCCTGGTACGCAAACAGTATCGGTTGTTTTACTGCCAAGGAATGGAACGGGCTTTGATATTCCATCACTAGGAATTGTGCCTGTCAAGGCATTTTTAATATACGCATTTCCATAAACCGCAAGAGAATCGGTGTTATTTTGGGCAGTTCTTGTAAGGGTAATGGTTCCAGCATCCATAACTAAATTTTTTGCAACACTAAAACCTAAACCACCTCCGCCACTATTTGTCCAATATTTAAAATTTCCCTGAATAGTGCTATTTCCGCCTATTGATACTACTCCGCCACTAGCTTGTCCAGCACAACCACCAGTTCCGCCAGTGGCACCGTTATTTATGCTCTCGTTGGGATTTACTCCGCCTTTCAAATAAGCGTCTCCAGTGATATTTATAGCACCTTTAGGATGAAATTCTTTTTCCACATATAAATTGCCTCTTATATTATCATTGCTTAGGGAGCCAGTTGAGCAAAAATCAAAATCGCCTGTGGAATATACATCTCCATAAACATCTATGCCATGATTTGCATAATAATTTCCATCTAAAACCAAATAACCAGGTTTTGCTGCACTTCCTATTTTAATCGAATTTAAAGCTTGACCACCTTTGTTTTTAATTGCCACGTCTTGGGTTACAACCGCTCTCGCTGATTCTATCTCGTTCACTGTTCCCATATTTCCCCAAAAGTCTTCATCGTAGTCTGGGCATAATGTTTTTTTTGTTTGAGACCCTTGAAAAGCCAGTTTGTATAAGCCATTCACGCTGTAAATTGCAGTTTGCTGTACTTTTGAGCCATCTCTGCCCACGCCAATGCTTTGGAATTTCAATTTGATTTTGCTTTTGTTAGACGTGTCTATGCCTGTTAGGTACACTCTATAGTATATGTTGTTAGGGTTGTTGTTTAAGTTTCCCAGCACATTATTGTTATTATTTGTTAGTTCATAAGCTTTTTTATTGTTTGCTGTTGAATAAAAATTCTTTACCACTGCGCCCACATCAGGTGCTTTGTAAGAAAGCCAAGCGTAAACGGCATCTAAGCCGGCTTCGCTCGCCTGATACGCCTCGCTCTGTTTTAAGCGGCTACCGCTTGCAAAGTTTTCAGAGCCAATCCATTTATACACAACCACACCTGCCGTGGTTGCCGCAAGCATAAACATCAAAACAGCGATTAAAGAAATACCGCGTTTCATAAACCCCCCGTTGCCGTTGCTTCTATTCCATTGTTAGGAGTTGGAATAACCATTTCAACACTGCCAACCTCTTTTTCTTTTCCTCTTTTAACTTTCAAATTGAGCTTAAATGCTTTCACATTTTTTTTATCTGCGGTCGGTGGTGTATAATTGGTATTTGTAAAGTTATAGGCTTTATCATTTTTTTGCATTACTTTAAAATCTTCAATTTTTAAAGTACCATTGGATGCCTTGCTAGGATTGTAAAAAGAAAATTCAAATGCTATGCAGATATCTTGTGATGCGGGAACAGAAAATTCCATATAGTGATTTTCCGCATCGCTATCGCTTGTTTGCGGGGGCCAAAACATGAATCTTTTGAATACACTGTCTAAGTCTGTATATTTTGCGAGCCCTACTGCAATATGATCTTTTCCTGGCTGGAAAAAAGCCATATCATCAGGAACACCGTTATTTTTACTAATAGGCGTTCTGAATTGAATTGCATAAACTGTGTCTTTTTTAAAATTGAATTTATGGCAAGCATTAGGACTTGTATTTGAGGCTCCAACTAGAATTTGGTTTAGATTTTTTTGACCAGCACTATTATTTACAAAACCACTTATTTTGTTATCTGAGCTTATACCAGGAGAACTAAGTTGCTTAACTTGATTTTGGTTTCCACGGTCTATTAGTTTGAATGTTGACTCTCCAGCTTTTGGAAATAAAATATTTGGGATTACTGGTGTGCTTTCCAGCAAGGTGAATTTCTCCACTCCGGTAGCCATTGCAAGCGAATCGGGACATTCGTCTTTGCTAATACTAGCAGATTTGGGGCATTTTGTATCGTCAAGTTGTTCGCATCTGCGCCAAAGACTGCTGTCTGGTTTTACTTCCCAAGTTATTTTCAACACTGCGCTGCAAGTTCCATCGTCCTTGTAATGTATCTTGTGGAATATAAGCTTGTGAAAATTAGCATTGCTTTTATCCAAATTGTAAGAGCTTGAATCAGGTTGGGGGGTTGCGGTTAAATTGTAGTAAACTTTTTCGGCTATCAAAAAATTATCGGTGGTATTATTGACTTTCCAGCTTTTGGCACCCAACTGAGAAATATCTTCTTTTAGGATTGCTGCCACTTTATTGACTTCCTCTGTTGCTTTTGTCATATTTTGGGTTCTAACCCTCATGCTGGTGGAATCGCTAAAAGCACGGCCTGCAACGATTATTATAAAACTCATTATCGCCATATACACAAGAAGCTCTATAAGTGTAAATGCTTTTTTCATTTTATAATCCTCTCTTCTTTTATTTCCAGATTATTGTTTTTAAATGGCCATCTAACAGTCAAATTAACTCTTTTCGCCGATACATTCAAAGTGTCAACACCGGAATATCTTGCGTAATCGCTGCTCTCTATGGAGTTTATATTTTCTACGTCCCATGTTATGGTGTAAGTCCTTTTGTCTATTATTTTTCCGCCATTGCCTTCCCATTCTTTATCTACGGTTGCTGGACCTCCTGTTTTTATAGACTCAATTCCCAATCTGCTCAGGCTGTCCATAAAATTCTGCGCAATAATTTGAGCCGCATCTCTTGTGCGAATTCTTATAACCGCCTCTCTATTTCCTTTTTGCAAAAGATTCAGCCCAACAAGAAGAAATCCCAGCACAACAGCTGAGATCATAACTTCAAGAAGACCAAATCCCTTTTTCACAAAACCTCCCAATTTGTATTTTTTGGTTTTTTTATATACGCTTTGAATGAATTTTCATTTTTTTGCTTTGCCGTGCCGCCGCAATAATCTTTGAAGCAAGCGGCAAAATAACCTTCTTTGGTTATACCAGATACACCTATGCGAATTTCAGAAGTAGTGCCATCGTTAAAACAAGCATTGGTATTGAAACCATCAACGGGCGAAGCGCATGAGGCAAAAAAACCTTGGCTAAGGATTTCACTGGATATTGTTTTGTATGTAGTTCCAGTCACATTAGTGTCGGCTATTATTTCTTTGTCAACTATGCGTATTCTCACTGGCTTGTTCATTCGCTTTGCATCCATTGAGGCTCTTTCTGTGAATGTTCTTATTGTTTGCGCGGTTTCCTTTGCACGGTTTATGAATATGAGTTCTGTTAGGCTAGAATAGGCAAGGGTGGAGAGTATGCCTATAATTATGACAACTACCATCACTTCCAGCAAGGTAAACCCGCTGCTACAAATCCCTCCATTTTTCAAAACTGCCGCGCTGGCAGTTATCTAAAGTAATTTTCGTTCAAGAATTTCACCCATTCTTTGTGAACTTTTACCATCCCTTCAAAACCCGCGTCACTCTCGCTAAATACGAAGTCCGCATAGTGTTTCAAGGTGATGTTTATGTTCTTGTGACCAAGCATTTTTGAAACTCTCACAATATCAAAACCAGCACTCAAAGCTTGGCTTGCGAAGGTGTGCCTGAACCTGTGGCAATGTATGTTTTTTATGCCTGTTTGAAAGGAGCATTTTTTTAGCAGCTTTTGGCTTCTGAGATTGAACTTGCGACCGCTGTTTTCCTCAAAAATATGCGCTCGCTTGTAAATTTCAAACATGGTGCTGCTAATGGGTATTTTCCTCGCCCTGTGCTGCGTTTTTGCGTCTATAACCCCTGAAATTTTTTGAGGAAACACAAAAAGCATTTTCTCCTTGATATTCCACCATTCCTTGGTCATAAGGGTGGCAGCTTTGCTCTCTATGCCAGTCAAGAGCATAAGCAGAATCATATCGTGAAAATGGGGGTATCTTTTTAGCCATTTTAAGAGGATTTTGCACTCTTCAATGGAAAAAGGAGTCACGAGCCTTGTATTCTCGCTGGTTTCCGATACGTTTATGCTTTCAAAGGCAAAATTCGGTGCCTGCCCAAGGAATCTCTCTGCAAACTTTATGATTGACCTTATCCTCAAAAGTTCCTTGTTTATGGTTGAGGCAGATTTTTTGCCCCTCCATTCCGCATAGCTCCTGGCCTTTTCCCTAGTTAAATCGCCATAATAGACTATTTTTTGGCTGGAAAACCACGTTTTTATGGTGTAAACTTGCCTTTCAACCTGAGTTTTCCAACTTTTTTTAGCTTTGGCTGTTTCAGCGAAATCCGCTAGGTAATTTTCCAGTATTTCGCCCCACTTTCTACGCTTTTCCCTTAGGTTTGTAATGCTCAAGAGAAAATCACCCAAAATTAACTTTTTTTCCAAAAAAGCCCTCCTGATTTGAATTTTTGTCCAGAAAATAATATATATTTATATATGAAGGACATTTTGATTTTTGCGTGTGGAGTAAACATGAAATTTGCCATTTACAGAACCTCTGAGCGGGCTTTGAAAAAAGCCAGCGCGGCAGTTATACAAAATGGTCGGATTTATACTGGGTTTACTCTGTTAGAAGTAATGGTGGTGGTATTAATCATAGGTATTCTTGCAACACTTGCTTACTCAAGTTTAATTGAATTAATTTCCACCAACCGCGCAAAAGAAGTGGCGCAAACAATAAGAACGTTCTCGGAAAGAGCTTTGATGGATGCAAAGCGGCAACACATGGTTGTTAGAATATGTATAAAAGACAATGAGATAAGATCCGAAAACCCTACGGAACCTAACGCGACCGTTAATTGCGGCGAAGGAAAAATAATTTCTAGCGAAGCTTTTAGCAATAGTTATAGGGCAGAAAAAAATCCTCCAGTGTCCGATAAAAAAGATTTCGAAAACCTTGTTACAACCGAAGTTCGCATAGGTCTATCTGGAATAGCTAAGGAAGGTTATTTTGCCGCCTGCGATCCTAGAGGCTATTGCGGTGGTGCGGTGAAAGCGAATGATGATAATTCATTAAGAGCATACATAAAAAGAGGGAAAAATTCAACAACGTGGGAGGCTTTGTGAAAAAAGGTTTCGGTCTCCTTGAAGTTTTGGTAGCCGCGATTGTGCTTGGGTTTTTAGTTATGGCGTTAAATAGGTTGCAACTAGGAAACAGAGAAGCAATTTTACGCATAAGGACACGCGATGCCGCCAATATCATTGCACAACACGTTTTAGATTCGCTCGGAGCATTGGGCGTAAATGCACTTCCGAATGAGGAAAAAATAATAGACGACAACCCAGACGATCCCGAAGGAGGTCGTAAATATGCTTTTGGGGGAAAAGACGATAAAAGTGAAATGAAATATTACGTAACTGTAGAATACAAGCCTTTAAGCAATCCCGACAATCCCGATAATTTCATAGATGCAAACACACATGAAAATGAAGGTACCAATTTAGTTTCAGCGAGTTCCCAATATTTTGCTAGAAACATTCAAGCAACCGTTAAGTGGAAATTTAAAGACACATACCAATCCATAAAAATGTCAAAGGTGGTGAGGTGAGTATGGGGAAGCATAGCAAATCAGGTTTCACCCTAATAGAACTCGTAGTCTATATAGCTATAATGAGCTTCATAATAGTTGTGGCGGGGCGGGTTTTTAGCGATTCAACCTCTATGCGTGTACGTAGCCAAAATTTGCTCAAAAGTAGCTCAGAAATTGGCAAACTATCGAATTTGCTAACCGAAGACATTTCACAAATGGGTGTTAAGGCTTGGGGATCAATTACCACCTGTGAGACTAAAGACAACTACGACAATTGTTACAGAGTCATTTCGCATAACAAGGTATATATGAACGCTGACAACATTGTAAGCAATTTAAGAGATTCCTCGTCTTATATACTTGTAAGGAGGAAAATAAATGACCGTTTTGCTGATAGCCTTGTTTTTAGAAAAGCCGTGTTTGATAAAGACGGTAAATTTATAGCCGTTCACGAGATAGCTTTGTACACCAGCAGAAACGGAGATAGAGACAGCCTTTTCCGCAAATGCCGAGAAGTGGACAGAATTTGCCCACAAGAAGCCCCTGAACCTTCTAAATTTTGCCTAACTAACACAACGCAATATAACGATTGTCCTTCCAAAAGCAACATAAACGATGCTCCGAAGGTCTTGATGGCAACCGATATTACAAACTTCAAGCTCACCCCTTCTACAACAGGGCAAGAGGTGCCACTTTTCGATGACCAATTTGGCCTATATTCTCCGCTGCCATCTGGTGATCTGAAACGACCAGGAAAATGCGAAAACAATAACACCGAAACGAAAGTGTCTGAGTTCATATCAAATTATGCTGGCGATAATAATCCACCATCAGGAAATGCAAAACACGAGCTTTATCTCAGTGATAAGCTCTCGCAAAATTGCGAGACTTGGACGAATTTAGACTGCAAGGAGATGACTTTCGGTGGACAAAAAACCTACGTAGTTGAGTTCAAAATGCCCTTCAATAATGACGAAAGTACTCAATTCCAACCCAGTAGAGACCATCTATCCATAGGACTTAGAAACAAACAGGGAACCAAAGTTGATGGTGCGCCCGCAGATGTTCTCTTCTATCCGCCACAAGACATTGCCTCTAGAGATATGGTAAGGCATATTGAGTTTCCTATAAAAAAAAAGAAAGAGGAATCTATAAAAGCTTGTGTTGCAATAACTATGGCTTTCTATTCCCCAACGGCAAGCAATGGAGAACTTACGTTTGAAGGTTTTAAAGTGTTCCGCAAAACAGACGAAAGTTTTGATTTTCCAGAATCAGATGTGGCAAGCTTTGGTATATGCGAACCTACAGGTAATTGCACCACTGAGCAAAAAATAAAAGAGAGAAGAAGTGTGAAAGCCTTTGAGCTTATGGTGGAGATGGCTATAGGCAAAGAGGAAAGAAAATCTGGAACATTCTCACAAAAGGGAAGAGGAATTATAGTAGCAACCCCTAACAATGGCGTGAGCGTTACAGTAGAAGAGTAAGGAGGTTTTATGAAACGCGGTATATCCCTAATAGCTGTTTTGATGTTCATGCTTGCCGCTACCACGGCGAGCATAGTCATTTTCCGTATGCTCAGTTCGGAAAATTTCTCCAGCGGAGCGAGGCTCAAAGCAAGCGAGGCTTACAAAGCAAGTGAAAGCGGCATAGATGCGGTGCATAGCTGGCTGGCAAACCGCGGTGTAGAAGCGGCTGAATTGGTTACTCAATATATGAATCAATCAACTAGATACCCTTTGAAGATAAACTACGGTGACCCTAATGTTTTTGAAGCTTATGTTATTGGAGCGGATGCTTCGGGTGGAAATGGCAAACCCGTGAGATTGAAAATTCTTGTGGAAGGCAAGGGAAGAGATAAATCTGTAGTTAGCCAAACAGCAATACTAAAAGTGAGCGGATTGTATAGAACATCAATAAACCCTATAGGCGACATTCCTGAATCGGATCCGGACGATGTAGATGATCCGCCGCCGCAGGATAATTGTACGCCAACACCTAACCCAGAACCGCCAGTATGCCAGGCAGATCCAATCAAACCACCATCAACTGGGAAATGCGCTCTCCCTGATTTATGGGGTAATATGGCAACGGTGGGTAGAATAGACGCTAGGACAATGATTATAACCCAAACAACTGACGAGTGCAACGGTGGCGGCCAGGGTCTCAATTCCATTAAAATAGGCAAACCTGATTCAGCTGGTTATTTGATACTAGACGGAAATTTTTACGCAAATAATGGTATAAATATTTATGGAGATTTGTACGCAAATGGAGCATTTTTTATGTGCGCAAGCGGTAGTGATTGGATAAAAAAAGACAGAAACGGCAAAGGTGGCAATTTATATGCTAAAGAGTTTCATCCCATGGTTTCCTTTGGTACTCTACTCATTGAAGGCTCGGCATATTTTGCGGATAGTGTGAATCCCAATGTTTTGCCTAAAAGAGTTTGCAATCCGGCTGGCGGAAATGCACAGCTTGGCTGCCTAGGTGCTTTAGGCGGAGCTGTAAATATTAAAGGCAATACCACTATTAGGGGACCATATTTTGCTTATACAGGTAACATTTTTTATCAAAACGACTGGCAAAATTGGGGTGGCAATTTGAATTTTAATATGGAAGGTAACTTGGTTATGGATAATGTTTCTCATATGAGTTTAAATTATGAAGATAAGGACAATACTTCCTCCAGCAAATTTGAAGTAAAGCAAAATGCGTATGTTAAACAATTTACTACCAATCAAAGTCAGAATAAAAATAATGATTCTAAATCTGGGCTTTGGCCTACATTTAATAATTTGTGTTTGGGCGTTGATTATGATGGAACTAAACCGAATTATTCCCAAAAGGGTTCAAATCCAAAATTTAATTTTAAAGCAAATGGTACAATAGGGAAGTGCAATGCTAATGCGAGCTGGGGTGCAGATGAGTTGAAAAACTTAAAAGAGGAGCTAGAGCTTTCAGGAAACATGACACAGAGCTGCCAGAGACCTCCAGTAAAATTTGATATGAAGATTTATAATGAGGCAAAAAAAACTACTCCTGCGAAATGGGTACATAGGGATAACCAGCCTGGGGGATGCGCCTCTGGTTCTGGGCAAATGAATCTATCAAAGGAATGGTCACCTTTATTGACCGAACTTAATACGTGCTGGAAGAGCAAGAAGTCAGACGAAATTTACAAGAATGACCCAAGCGACAAAAATGAATGGATTGTTATTTATATAAAAGATAATTATAATTTTCAAAGAGTTAATGGAAATCTGGGCGATGGCAAATATATTATAATATTTGATTTTGAAAAAAAAATTCCGTTTGACCCTGCTAACCCATACGGTATCCAATATTTATATCTCCCGCCAACTGGTAAAAATGCAATCGTTATGCTTTATTTTCCCAAAGGTTTTAATGGTAGAATTGAACTAGATGGAAATGAAAGTGGAAAAATAGCACAGCAATCGGAGTATAACTATTTTATTTTTAGCGATGCAGATATAAGGGAATTTAACACGACAGCAGATAGATTTTTACACGGAAATGTTTTTATGAACAACTGCGCAAAGATAAATTTGCCAAGTTCTGCAACCAACCCATATTTTTACTCCAGAGGCAACGATGCCTTTGTGGACCAACTGATGGAGTCTAACATTTTATCTGCCACCGAACACTGCCGTAACTTCACCAGCGATAACAATAACACCAATATAACATACACGCTCGAATGTACTTCTCCTCCAGAAAAAGGCTTTGTGGGCGAGGCAATAAAACCGCCAACAGTTACCTGTAAAGGTTCCAACGGCATATCCAAAACTTGCGGTTTTGATTGGGTGAATGCACCGAGTTGGAGTTGTCCTCAGGAAGGTACATATAATGTAGGAGTAAAGGCAAATGCAAACTCAGGAAACTGTCAAAATAGTTCACCTGTTCAGTGCGGTAAAAATATTACCTTAACAATATCCAAACCGCAGAACACCACTCTCACTTGCAAGGGATTGCCTAAAAAAGGCAAGGTAGGTGAAGAAATAAGGAAGCCAAAAGTTAGATGCGGCGGCCAAACGATTGAAAGCGGTTTCTCTTTTATGGGGATGGAGGAGCCAAATTGGAAAAATCCTGTGGAGGGTTCATACACTGTAAGTGTAAAGGCAACCTCTGGAACTTGTAGTCCTAAGATCGAAGAATGCGGTACATTAACAGTGACAAAAGACGAGCCTATAGACAATAAAAATGAACCTTGGATACCAATATCCAGCCGCCTTGCGGTAAAGTTGGAAAGCAAGGAAATAAGCAAACAAAGAATAGACGATAGAGGTCATGATGATAATAAACTTGCTAAGTCAATACTTGTAATGCCTCGCGTGGTGCGCATATTGGAATCGGACCCTGTTATCTCACGTAAATATATCCGCAATCGTTATTCATATATGTATATGAATGGAGCAAAAAATGCAGACACAGCAGCAGCAGAGCAGCTGGAATGTGTAAGTACCGCTAACGGTAAAAATTTGTTTACCGAGGAGCTTCAAAAAGATGTTTATGTATGCAGCTTCAGAACTCCCAAAGTAAAACATTCGTCTTTCTACGTGGCTATAGGGGCAGACGCATGTAAAGACTGCGGTTCTAGCGGTGTAGCAGAATGTATCCTTACTCCAACAAAAGATAATAAGAATATATATACCCACGGCAGGAATATATCGCCAAGCATTAAGTGCAATGACAAATCCACACCCACCAATACTGTTTTTGAGGCTGTATTCGGACCTCCGCTTACCAAAGACCTGAGCGGAAACTACTACTATTCCGGTCCCGAAGCATACGACAATGCAATAATATCGGCTTCTGGAAAGTGCGGCTCAAAAGATTTTGAGGGACTATGCTACTCCTTAGTTAACAGCGAGCGTGATTACACCATTGAAGTAAATAGACCTACTTGTACTATGGAGCGTGGACCGCATGAATCTAAATGCCCCCAAGCCAACCCGTACGACTGCAAAGTTGAGACCGCATGCGGCGGTACAGCAGAGAAATGTTGTTGTACTAATATTTCGCCGGTATATGCTCCAACACACGATTGCGGAACTGCAACCAAAGATGGTCCGCCACGTTACCCGAAATTCAATTATTCCCCTGAAAATGATATAGGACTAACTGGAAATATAGATAACATTAAATGGAATGAGGACCCGCCAAAACCTCATAATTTTAATACTATTGGCTTGAATAGAGTGACTCGTATGTACCAAGTTTGGTGCGGCGGTCATGAGTTAAATTATGGTACAAAGAACGGCAAAGATGGAGTAAATTGTGGTTCTTTTGATGTTATTAAAGAAGGTACTAGCGGCAACTACAAGCCAAATCTTGCTGCTTGCGAAAGCAAGGTTTCTTCTTGCTCTATCAATGCTTGTCAAAAGAGAGGCGTTGGCATACCGCCTCCAACATTCACTTGCAAAGATGGTTCTCCTAACTATGTAAAATTCAGATATAGCGATGTCAGCAAACCTGGGCAATTATCAACAACCATTCCCGAGAAATGGAATAATGGCGAATATCAATCATTCACATCCGATGGAAAGAGAGACGTTTTTATACAAGAAATTAAGTGCGGTGATGAACTCCTTAAGTGTAGCTCCGGTAGCGTTACCGATCTAGGGCTTCCGTGTGGTTTTGTTGATATAAAAAACGATTGTGCTTCTAGTGTTACTGCCACTTGTAAGTTGGTGACTAAAAGTGGTACTGAGGTAAGCGACTTAGCTGTGACGCAAGGCGAAAACATTAAAGCGCCAAAAATAACCTGCTCCGATGGTTCAACCCCAAGCTGGCCGACTTTCGGCTCAACGGGTTCGGGTTTGCCTAGTGGTGCTGCCAGCAACTGGCCGGATAATGGAAATGCTTATTACACAGCTGCACATGATACTGGTTCCTATACAATTTCTGTATCTAGCGTTAATTGCGGTGCAACCACTGTAAGCAACATAACTTGCGGAACCATTAACGTGCAAAGGCCAATCTGTTCCATCAGCGGTACTTACACTTACGTTAATTCTAGTACTCCAAACGTACCAGCTCCAACATACAGTTGCGGAAACGCTACCAAAACAACTGGCACTAACGTAAACGAGTTCAAATATACAGATGCTAATGGCGCAACTGTCTCAGGAACAGCCACTACCAATTGGAACAATAATCCTCCATCAAACATGATGATTACAGCAAGAGCCAACGCTGATGTTTATATGTACAAAGTAACTTGTGACGATAATACCTTAACTTATGGCACAAGCAATACTTCAAAAGATGGAATAAAATGTGCTGGTTCTTTTAGCGTAGTAAGCAGCAGCACCAGTGGAAGCGGCAGTTCTAGTGCGAGCGGTGGAGGAACTAATATTACGCTTTCTACTTCGGAAACCACTTTAAATTATGGCACAACTTATACAGTTACTTGCAGTGATACAAATAAGGATATTGTTTGTAAAAATGCCTGTAGTAATATGCAGGTTTGCTACAAATACAATGGAGGATCTGAAAACTGCGTAAATGGAAATAGTACTATATTTAGTATTATCAATGGAAAATTGAATGACCAGTTTAATCAAAAATGTGCAAATAATGCCACAATCCAGATTATGAGTACCCCAGCTTGTAGTATAACGTGTAAAAACAATAATACTTATTATTAGACCTTTCTACACCATTCCCCTACCCTCATTTCTTTTTGAGGGCTGTTTCTCATATTTTGCAAATAAATGTGAAATTGGGGCAACGCCCCCGCGAGGGGGTAAAATCCCGCTATGCAGTTGCGGGGTTCAATGTTTTTTTCCCCATGAAATTGGGTTATTGCGGATGTATTTTGCAATTTTTGCATATTCTGCCTCATTGCGGATTATACGTTCATAATAATTGCGTTGCCATAATTTTTTATGAAATGGTTTCCATTTGAATGTTTTAACATTGGTTGCGTATTTGTTGGTTGTCATTGTTTTGAACCATTGGATTATTGTGCTTAATGGGATGTTGGTTGTACAAGGGCAGACACGTAGGTCTGCCCCTACGCGGTTGGACGTATCATTTATTGTTATTATCGCATGAATATGGTCTGGCATCACAATATATTCGTCAATTTTGATATGGAAAAATTTGTCTGTATTGTTTGTAATTTCCAAAATGTATTTTTCAATCATTTTTCCACAATCATTTAATACCATAACACCATTTTCAACCACGCCAAATGTCGGGAAATCAAAACCGTGGTTCATCGTCACCGAACCCGTCGTCGTAGTAGTAGTAGGGGCAGACCTACGTGTCTGCCCCTTTTGCCGCAAATAAATTTGCCCACGTCCAAAATTGTTTTGCCCATTTGCCGCCAATGTTTGCATTTTCCGAATCCGTTGATTCAAACATATCGTAACAAAATACGCACCAGCCGCATAGTCATAACCACGCAAACGTATTGAATGTCTATCATGCCTATTGGGATTATATCCCATATCTACCTCCGTTTTTTCTTCGTTACCTATTAGACGTAAAAAACGCGGAAAAAAATTCAGAAATCGTAATTTTGTCAACAACTGTTTGCAAGAATGTGCATTTTTTTGAAAAAAAACCAATAATGATGCCCTTCGCTAGCCATTTGCATACTATGCAAGTAAATGTGAAATAGGGGCAATGCCGCCGCTAGGTGGTTTTATTATTTTGCAAATAAATACAAAATCGGCAAATTTTTCTACATTAACCCACAAATGAAAGTAGCATTCCAAGGCAGGCACGGTGCGTATAGCGAAAGCGCGGCACTTCAGCTATTTGGCAAAGATATAGAGACCGTTCCAGCAGATACATTTGAAGATCTGCACAAAATGGTAATAGATGGCAGCGTGGATAGAGGCGTTATTCCAATAGAAAATTCCACAGCTGGTTCCATTTTGGAAAATTACGACTTATTGCTCAAATACAGATTGCCAATAGTAGGCGAACTCAAATTGCAAATAGACCACTGCCTAATAGCCCTTAAAGGCGAAACATTGGAAACCCTTACAAAAGTTGTCTCTCACCCTCAAGCGTTGGAGCAATGTTCAATTTTTTTTGAAAACAATCCGCAAATAGAGAAAAAACCTTTTTTTGACACAGCTGGTTCTGTTGAGCGCATAGCAAAAAAACAGTTGAAAGGCACGGGTGGAATAGCCTCTGCTTTTGCGGCTCAGGTTTACGGTTTAAGCGTATTGAAACAACCGCTTGCGAATTTTCCGGGAGCGAATTCAACAAGGTTTTTCGCTATTCAAAAAAATAGCCCTCCCATAGATGAGGCTTTGCACACAAAAACTTCTGTGGCATTTATTTTGGGAAATAACAAACCAGGTGCCTTGTATTCTTGCCTCGGCTGTTTTGCAAAGCACGATGTGGATTTAATCCGCATAGAGAGCCGCCCAAAAAGCGGAAGTCCGTGGGAATATGTTTTTTATGCGGATTTGGCTGGGAACCCTTTGCTGGCTCACGTTAAAATGGCTTTGGAGGAATTAAAAACAATAGCAGAGGTTATTTTGCTCGGCAGTTATGCAAAAGGCGAAAATAGGGGAGTGGAATTTTGAATAATATTAAAAAAGCAATAGCGGAATTCAAAGCGGGTAAAATATTGCTCATCGCAGATAGCGAAAATAGAGAGAGCGAGGGCGATTTTGTTTGCGCTGCCTCGCTTTGCACAGAAAAGCACATAAATTTTATGGTGACTCACGGGCGCGGGCTTGTTTGCGCACCCATAACCGAACAACGCGCAGAGCAACTGAATTTACCGATGATGACCAGCAGAAATACAAGCCGCTTTGAAACCGCATTCACCGTTTCTGTGGAAGCAAAAGAGGGAACAACAACTGGAATTTCAGCATCGGAAAGGGCTTTAACCTGCCGCACACTTGCAAATATTTCAAAACGTGCAAATGATTTTGTTTGCCCTGGGCATATATTCCCGCTAAAAGCCAAAAGTGGTGGCTGCCTTGAAAGAGAAGGGCATACAGAGGCGGTTATAGACCTTTGCAAATTGGCTAAATTGCCGCAAGTAGGCGTGCTGTGCGAGGTGCTGAACTCAGATGGCACAATGGCTAGAATGTCTCAATTAAAGGCTATAGCAAAAAAACACAATATAACACTTGTCACGGTTCAGGAGATAATAGACTTCCGTTTGGCAAATGAAATTCAGGTTGAGAGAATTGCACAACCTTTTGTACCAACAAGATATGGAAACTTCAAAGCCATAGCATACAAAAATAAAATAAACGGCGAAGAATATGTTGCCTTTATAGCATCAAAAATATTGAAAAATCCTTGCAATGTTCGCATACACAGCGAATGTTTAACTGGAGATATATTCCATTCCCTAAAGTGCGATTGCGGGGCACAGCTTGAATACTCCATGAGATATATAACTGCTCACGGCGGTGTTTTCATTTATATGCTTGGGCACGAGGGCAGGGGAATTGGGCTTGCGAATAAGTTAAAGGCTTATGAATTGCAAGAAAAAGGATTAGACACGGTTGAGGCAAACATAAAACTCGGCTTTAAGGCAGACCACAGGAACTACGCTTATGCCGCGCATATTTTAAAAGAGCTAGGTATAAAATCCGTGAATTTGCTCACAAATAATCCCAAAAAAATAGAGGGGCTTGAAATGTGCGGAATAAAAATTGCCAAAAGAATACCCCTTGAAATAGAGCCTAATTCCTTTAATAAAAAATATTTAAAGGCAAAAAAAGAAAAAATGGGGCATAAGTTTTCTATATTCCTATAATGTTTAAATTTGCTTTACTCGCCTTTTTTGCGCTCGCGTTCTTTGCCTGCAACCCATCGGAATATGAGCCTAGAATAGTTTTGGGGCATGAATGGAATGCCACAGCCAAAGTAGTTGCAGATACCACATCCAAGTTCAGACCCAAAGATATAATCGTTATTCAAATGGATAACGGCAATAGGCCTTTTCACACTACAGAGGTGGAATTGAGGATTTATCAGGGAGAAATAGGAAATAGAATCTTGTTCAAACGTGCCATTCCAGTTAAAAACGTAGATTCAAAAGCAGTAGCAAAGGGAACAGACTCAAAACCTCTAACCGCAAAGGAAATTTTGCGAACATCTACCGCTGGTACTTATCGTGTTGCTTTTGCCATTGGAGATTCTATTCTGCTACAGAAGAAGTTGGAACTGCTTGGACCTAAAATAAATTTTGGGCACGGATGGAATGCTATTGACAAAGTAATTACAGATACCACTTCGCGTTTCAAACCAAACGATATAATTGCTATCCAAATGGAAAACGACAACAAACCTTTTAACACCAAGGAGGTTGAGTTAAGGATTTACCAAGACGAAACAGGCGATAAAATTTTGGTCAGGCGTTCTATTCCGGTTAAAAGTGATGATATTATGGCAGTAGCGAAAGGAACAGACTCAAAACCCTTAACTGCAAAGGAACTTATGGGAACCACTGCCTCAGGCATTTATCGCGTTGCCTTTGCCGTTGGAAATTCTGTTATTGTAGAAAGAAGGATGGAGTTAATTAGTGGCAAGTAAAAAGTGGTTAGTTGGAATAATCGGGACACTTATAATTTCCTGTGGAGAAAGCTCTGTTTCTGTTAGCTATATTTTGCCTGCTCCCATAAAAGCAGAGGTTTTTTCCCAAAGCAACTACGCAACTATGGACGGCGAATACGAGCAAGTTGGCACCCTAACCTCAACACGCTTCACAAACGAATACAGCCAAAACAGTGATATGCTTTACTTGGAGAGAACCTTCATTTCCGATGCTTCCAAAGGCTATCTCAAAAAATCTTACCCTAGCGAACTTGCTCTTAGAATTCCAAAAATGAAACTCACCGCCAAAGGAATGAAGGTTATGGATATAGAAGGCTATGAAAATTTTGATTCTCTTGTGGTTGCAAAAATATCCATTCCAGACAGATGGCGAAAACAGATAAGCCGAATGACTCGCCAAATAGATTTAGACCGCATAGAGAGAAGGCATTGGGAAATAACTCATTTGCTTTTGGGAGAGGTTCCTCTTAAATCCAACATAACAAGTATGCTCGCATCTCAAGGTCGTTTGCCATCTATGCCAAATGCTCAAATAGATTCCGTGATAACAAAAGGCATAAAAAAAATCTATGAGCGAAAATGCTTGGAATACACCGTATATTTGCAAGAAAAAGAACCATTTCCATACTTTATATGGGAGCAGCACACATCAAGCGTAAAAAGCGGAATGGCTTTCAAAAGCTATCATCCAAAAGAGGCTGTTTATCAAAATCGCTATGAGGTTGCTTTAGACATAGAGAACGGAACTCCCTGTTTGGAAAGAGAATTCAAATTTGGCACTCACGGAATGAAAAACCCCGAAACTGGAGATTCTGTGACGTTTAAAAGCCAAATTTCGCACGAAAGGCTTTATACATTATTAAACGCTGATTAACTCTGAATTTTCTATATTTACCCTAATGAAAAAAATATCCTTACTCCTGTTAGCTCTAGCTTGCATTGCAAGTGCGCAGGGTGTTATTTCTTTTAATACGGTTTATTTGGATTCAGCAGGTAACTTTTCTTTCACTTATCCGGTTGCCTTGCCTAACCCAGCGGCTTTAAAAGAATTGCAAAAAAACTTTATCAAGCAAAAATTTGGCGAGAAATTTTTGGAACAACAGGAACCAGCTCCAGCTCCAGCTCCAGCACCTGTGCCTAGCCCGCCAGCAAAGGCATCTCACACGGCAAAAGGCAGCAAGGCATCGCCTGTAGTTGTGCCCAGTTGTCCAGAACCAGTGCCTAACTATCAAGAACCAGTAACTATTCTTGGTAATTACAAAAGCCAATATAAAGAAGTAGAAACTTTGTCTGATGTGGTGTCTTTCCCATTGCCGGGCATTGTGCAATACACAACTGCTGCTTATATTTATTACGTTGATGCAGCTCATGGGCAGAACAAATTTAGCATGGGTGTTTATTCTCTTGCAAATGGAAAAGAGATAGAGATTGGCTCTTTATTCAACAAAGATTGGGAAAAAAACGTGGTAAAGCTGATAATAAGAGAATTTTTGCTTTCGCTAAATTTGCAATCTCTGACGGATTACGGTTATACAAAAAAAGAAAGCGATTTTGTGCCAGAACATATTAGGATAACTTCTACTGGAATGGAATTTGTGTATCCTGCTTACAAAATTGCGCCGCATAGCGTTGGCGAGC
>CAZIMU010000003.1:0-27050 GCA_964540355.1 uncultured Fibrobacteraceae bacterium
AAGACTGGGACGACTTCGACAAGATAGACCGCAAGGTTGAGGAATTCTCTGCTCGTATTGCTGAGTTGGAAGAGGAATTGGAGCGAGTGAAAAAGCAGACTTTTTCCTTATCCGACTCAGGAGGCTTGTCCAGCGAGTTAGAAGTATTGGAATATAAAATATATGTACTTGATGAGCAAAGAGGACTTTTGCTTGCACATAAATATATTTTGGAAGGTAAACCGTGTATTCCAAATGATGAGGTTTTTGCCAAGCTAGATAAAAAGTTAGAAGCTATGAGATTGTTGGAAATTGCGAAATGACTACTAAATGGTATCCCGTTGCAGAAATTGAACTTGATGAATGCTTCAGTTATATTGCTGAAAGGTCTTCTATTAATACTGCGACAAGATGGAAAAACAAAGTTATTAAAAGCCTTAAAACTTTGGAGACTTTGCCCAAAGCAGGCAGGAAAATAGGTAGATATCGCAGATGGCAGGCTCATAAAAACTATTATGTTATTTATGAAACTTATAACGAATTTGTTTATATAACTCATTTCCGACATTCCAAACGAAAACCGTTGAAATACAAAGCTAAATAAAGCGTTCAACTCTCCCCTCCTCATTTAAAAAACGTCAGACAATATTGGCAACCCGACCCGCCAGTCCCCAACGCTTGCACAGGAAACCTGCACAAGGTGTTAACATATTGGGCTAAAGGCAGGCTGGGTTGCATCCCTACCAGCTTGGCAAGGACACCAAGCAGCTTTGGCTAGGCAGGGCAATGGAGTAATAAGGAAACCATTGGGTGCCGTAACTGTGGCTGGCTGGTCTTAAAACCGCACCCCCCAAAGGAGGCAGCAGTGATGTTTATGGTGTTTTCTTGCCAATACTTGTAAAATTTGGTGTTAGTTTTTCGCAGTCAGCATCGCCTGTAAGGGTCGTTGTAGGATCATCTACGTCAAGATCTTTAAACTCTCCTTTCCACTTTCCTTTTGTGTTTCCACAGCCATCTGCTGCGAATTGATTTATTGCCTCCAAACTTGCTTCTGTAGCTGCTGGTTCATCTGACTTTACTGGAAGGATATTATATTCGAAATTACTGGTTGTACTTTTTGGACCATCTGGCGCATTGCCTGGCAATTTGTAGCTTATGGCTTTAGCACCACCCCATTTGCCTGTTTCCATTTTATATGCTTGTTGCATTTTAGCCCACGTGCCCATAGCAGGACCAACTTCCTGTGCTTTGGCTTTTGCAGACATACCGAATAGCTTTGGAATGGCTATTGCAGCTAGAATACCGATGATCACTATAACAACCATCAGCTCGATAAGAGTGAACCCTTTTTTGAGTTTTTGAATAGACATAAAGTCCTCCATTTTGAACGAGCCTACTCTTTTCCACGGTTTTCGGCATACCCGCATTGCGTTTTAAGGTTCCTTATCTTGCAACGTTTTTACGCTTTTTTGCAAGCTGATTTTTTTGCAGAAAACGACACAATTTTGACAAAAAGGGGGGTAAAATGACAAAAATATGACAAAAGTGGCCTAAAAATGGTCACGGGGGCGAAAAATAATGTATATTAGTAACGTTGCGTTTTAAGGAAGGTTAAAATGCAACGTTTTTTAAATCCTGTTAATCCTTTAATCCTGGCCAATCGGGGTTCAGACAAAAGAAATCCAAAAAACATATCAATCCTATTGACAAACTAGGAATTAATTTCTATATTTAAGAAAAAAGGAGAAATGTACTATGACTACACCTAGTGACTATGGATTGCCCGAAACGATAGAGCTTGAACAGTGGGCTTCGCCATATTTTCCAGAATTTCAAGAGACAAAGGTAGATAATGAAGAGCCAAAAGCATATTCTCCCACCGTCTCGTCTTATAAAGAGGCACCTACAGGCAAGGCTGGCTTTGATGTAAACCAAGTTCGCAAGGATTTTCCCATATTGAACGAAAAAGTGAACGGTGGCAAACCCCTTATATGGCTTGATAATGGCGCAACAACCCAAAAACCCAATGCCGTTATAGACCGCATTTCTTATTTTTATCAACACGAAAATTCAAACGTGCATCGCGGGGCACACGAACTCGCAGCCCGCTCCACCGATGCTTACGAAGCAGCACGTGAAACCACCGCCAAATTTTTGGGCGCACCTTCTAAAGACAATATAGTGTTTGTGCGCGGCACAACAGAAGCCATCAACCTTGCAGCACAGAGTTATGTTAAACCATTGCTCACCCCTGGTGACGAAATAATACTAACCCACCTCGAACACCACGCAAATATAGTTCCTTGGCAGTTGATAGCACAAGAGACTGGTGCGCTAATCAAAGTGGCTCCTGTTGACGATTCGGGGCAAATTATTTTATCTGAATTCGCGCGTCTTTTTAGCCGCCGTACAAAATTTGCCTCGGTAACGCACGTTTCAAACGCACTTGGAACAATTACCCCTGTTCACGAGATGATTCAAATCGCACACGGGAACGGCGTACGAATCCTTGTTGACGGGGCGCAGTCCGTGGCTCACACACCGCTGAATGTAAGCGCAATGGACGCAGATTTCTTTGTTTTCTCCGGTCACAAAATATTTGGACCCACAGGCATAGGCGCATTGTACGGAAAATCAGATGTTTTGGAAGAAGCCAAGCCCTATCAGGGTGGCGGAAATATGATAAAAGACGTGACTTTTGAACATACTGTCTATAATCCTGCACCGTCTAAGTTTGAAGCTGGAACCGGCAATATAGCCGATGCCGTTGGCCTTGGCGCGGCTTTGGATTATGTTTCAAACGTGGGAATTGCAAACATAGGTGCTTATGAACACGAATTGTTGAACTATGCAACAGGTGAATTAAAACGCATAAACGGTTTGCACCTCATAGGCACAGCAGCAGAAAAAGCAAGCGTTTTGTCTTTTATACTAGACGGAGCAAGCGTGGAACAGGTTGGCAAACATCTCGCTAGCCACGGAATTGCCGTGCGTGCCGGACATCACTGCGCCCAGCCCATTTTGCGCCGCTTTGGATTGGAAGCAACCGTGCGCCCAACCATAGCCTTTTACAACACATCAGAAGAAATTGACAAGCTGGTAAATGCAATAAGAGAACTCACGTTGTAGGGAGGCTTTGCATGGAAATTGACTATGAAATAGAGCAAATTGCCGCCGAGTTGTTGAGCGATTTCCAAAAGAAGCGCGAAATTACCAAACAACCGGCAAAACCGGTGATAATCGAAATAATCAGCAAATTGCAGCACTTGTTGTTTCCTGGAATTTTTGAAAGCGTTTTGACCGATGGCTCGGTAAAAAATAAACTCAATGTTATGCTAGAAGAAGTTTCCCACGATTTAGCCAAGCAAACAAAATTGGCCCTGCGTTATGATTTGCGCTACAAAGATGCAAAGCAAGAAGATATTGATCAAACGGCTTGGGAAATAACGCGCCAATTTATCATAAAAATTCCACAGATCAAAGATTTTCTGGAAAAAGATATTGAAGCTGCATATAGTGGCGACCCTTCTGCATATAGCAAGGCAGAAATTGTGATTTCTTACCCAGGCATTTTTGCAACAATGGTTTACCGAATAGCGCACGAATTGTATTTGCTATCTGTGCCGCTAATACCGAGAATTATGAGCGAATATGCACATAGCGTTACAGGCATAGACATTCACCCAGGTGCAGTTATAGGCAAATACTTTTTTATAGACCACGGCACTGGCATTGTTATAGGCGAAACCGCCATTATAGGTGATAATGTGAAATTGTATCAAGGAGTTACTCTTGGTGCCTTGTCCACAAAAGGAGGCCAAACCATAAAGGGAGTTAAACGGCACCCAACCATAAGCGATAATGTCACTATATATTCAGGTGCAACCATTTTGGGAGGAGACACCGTTATTGGAGAAGGTGTGATAATTGGCGGCAACGCTTTTGTGGTGAAGTCAGTTCCAGAAAATACCCGCGTGAGCGTGAAAAACCCCGAATTGCAATTCAAGAGTAGCGGCAATATTTCATCTCATATAGAATTAGATCAAATGGATTTTTGGCATTATGATATTTAGGTATAATTATGAATGAAGAATATCTAAAACATATTCTAAAATTGCTCAAGGATGACTATATTCCTGATCTTCCTAAGGAATATGCAAAAAACCCATTAACTGTTCAAATCCACGAAGAATTAAAAGCAATTCGTGACATTTCGCAGATATTTTCAGCAGGCAATTTTTCTTCTCCAATTACCGTAAAAGGTATTATTCCAGATAATCTAAAGTCTCTTCAAGCTAGTATTCGCAATTTAACATGGAAAGTTCAAATGGTGGAAAAAGGGGATTTCACTCAGGAAATCCATTTTATCGTTGAATTTTCCAAAGCATTTAACAACATAGTTCGCAGATTAGAACTAGGTCTTTCAAAGTTGAAAGAAAAAGAAGATAGCCTTGCTGATATAAATAATAGACTACGCAGAGAAGTTGAGAGCAAAGAAAGCCTTAAAGAGAGCAATACCTATTTTAAGTTTTTGGCAAGCCACGATTCTTTAACAGGTATTCTCAATCGCCGAGCTTTTATTGAAATGGCAGAAATTGAACTTGCCACAGCAACATATCTCAATGTTCCCTGCTGCCTTGCTATGATGGATATAGACCATTTTAAAAAGTTCAACGATACCTATGGGCACGTGGCTGGAGACGAAGCCCTGCGCCATGCGGTTAAGGTCGTTAGCTCAAGGCTTAGAAAAAATGATTTTATGGGACGGTATGGCGGTGAAGAATTTATAATTTTCTTTTATTATGCTAATAAAGAAACAGGGCTAAAAATACTGGATAGGCTTCGCATAGTCTTATCTGAATCTCCTGTTCATCTGGAAAAAAATCTTGTGGAAATTCATGCGAGTTTTGGTCTTGCGGAAATTGACATTGAAAAAGCAAAAGAAAAGGGTTATATACAGAAATTGATACACGATGCAGACACGGCCCTTTATGCTGCCAAATTATCAGGGAGAAACAAGGTAGTGGTTTTTGGCAAGGAAACGAATACTGGCTATTATGAAATTTAGTACATTTACAAAAAGGGATAAAAATGGATACAAGCACAATTTGCGTACACGGTTGCAAAAAAAAGTTTGACACAACAGGCTCTGTTGCCACTCCGATATTTGCATCTGCTACATTCGCTCATCCAGGTGTTGGGCAAAGCACTGGCTTTGATTATTCTCGCTCGCTCAACCCAACCAATGTGCATTTAGAAGATACCGTTGCTGCACTTGAAGGAGGCACCGAAGCTATTGCGTTTGCTTCTGGTATGGCGGCTGTTTCAACACTTATGGAACTATTTTCCCCAGGCGACCATATTATAACTTCTGATGACCTTTATGGCGGAACCTTTCGCCTCTTTGAGAAAGTGTCTCATAAGAACGGTGTGAATTTTTCTTATGCAGCAACTCCAAAAGATATGGAAAAAGAAATAACCAAATCCACAAAAGCCATATTTATAGAAACTCCTTCCAATCCAATGATGCGCGTAATAGACATCGCAGCGGTTGCTGAAATTGCTAAAAAACACAATTTGCTCTTCATTGTTGACAACACATTTTTAACACCATATTTTCAAAAACCATTTTCCCTTGGCGCAGATATTGTTCTGCACAGCGGAACAAAATATTTAGGCGGGCACAACGATACTCTCTCTGGATTTTTGGTTGTAAAGAATGATGAGCTTTTAGAAAAACTTAGGTTTATAGCAAAAACCACAGGCGGGTGTCTCTCTCCATTTGACGCTTTCCTCATCATTCGCGGTATAAAAACGCTCGCCATTCGTATGGAACGAGGACAAGAAACCGCCAAAAAAATTGTTAGCTGGCTTTTGGAACAAAGTGCGGTAAAAAAAGTATATTACCCAGGATTGAAAGAACACCCAGACTACGAAATATCTAAACGCCAAACAAGCGGCTTTGGTGGCATGATTTCTTTTTCTGTGCAAAACGAACAAACAGCCATAAAAATACTTGAAAGTGTAAAAGTTATAAAATACGCAGAAAGTTTAGGCGGTGTTGAAAGCCTAATCACCTACCCAATGCTCCAAACCCACGCCGACCTTCCAGAAAGCGACAGGCGCGCACGTGGCATAGACGAGTGTTTACTCCGCCTCTCCGTTGGGTTAGAAGCGGCAGACGACTTAATTTCCGACCTCAATCAAGCATTGGGGAACTGATATGAAATACGACTTCGATCGCATAATAGATAGGAGCAATTCTTATAGCATTAAATATGAACCTACTTGGCGCGGAAAGCCAAGCGATGTGTTGCCATTATGGGTTGCCGATATGGATTTTGCCACTCCGCCTTGTGTGCAAGAGGTGCTTATTGAACGCTCCAAACACGGAATTTTTGGATATTCCGAACCCGATACTAAATATTTCGATGTTGTGCAAAAATGGTTTGAAGAACGTTTTAACTGGAACACTGAACGCAACTGGCTAACAATCACTCCGGGAGTTGTAAACGCTTTATTCATAGCAATCCGCGCATTTACAAAACCAGGAGAAGGCGTTGTTATACAGCAACCTGTGTATTATCCCTTTGAATCCAGCGTAAAAAAAACAGGGCGAGAGCTATTGGTAAATGAGCTTGTTCTTAACGATGGACGCTATGTTATAGATTTTGATGATTTTGAAGAAAAAATAAAGCAAGCAAAAATGTTCATCTTGTGCAACCCGCATAATCCAGTTGGGCGCGTTTGGGAAAAAGACGAACTCACTCGCATGGGCGAAATATGCCTGCGGCACAACGTTATTGTTGTAGCAGACGAAATTCACCAAGATTTTATTTTCCCCGAACATAAGCACCTTGTATTCGCTGGGCTTAATAAGGATTTTGACAACATCGCAGTCACCTGCACATCGCCGTCAAAAACCTTTAATCTTGCGGGACTACTTCATGCCAATATTTTTATTTCCAATAAAACTTTGCAAGAAAAATTCAACAGGGAATATGCACAAATGGGCATAGGCCAGCCCGGAATAATGGGCATCGCTGCCTGCAAAGCGGCGTACGAAAACGGAGCTGAGTGGCTAGACAGCCTTATGGAATATCTCGGTCAAAATATGCTGATTTTAAAAACATATCTCTCAAATCACATTCCGAAAATTAAATTCATTGAACCAGAAGGAACATATTTGGCGTGGCTGGATTTCAGAGAACTTAGAATTTCTGCTCAAAAATTAGACGAAGCAATTACGCACAAGGGAAAATTATGGCTTAACGCTGGTTATACATTTGGAAAGGGCGGAGAAGGTTTTGAACGCATAAATGCAGCCTGCCCCCGTTCCGTGTTGCACAAGGCTTTGGACAGATTAAAAAATGTGGACTGGGAAAGTGTGGAGAGAGAATAATATGAATATTTTAGACATTGTAGGCAATACTCCTGTAGTTGAATTGAAAAATATATTCAATGCGGAAAATGGAGTTTCCTTATTTGCCAAAGCGGAATATTTCAACCCAAGCGGTTCTGTTAAAGACCGTGCCGCAAAAGCCATGATATTAGATGGCATTAAACGAGGGTTGCTCACCAAAGATAAAATCCTTTTGGATTCCACAAGCGGCAACACTGGCATTGCCTACGCTATGTTTGGCACAGCGCTCGGCTACAAAGTACAGTTGCTTATGCCATCAAATGTAACCGAAGAGAGAAAAAAAATCATACGGGCTTTTGGCGCAAAAGTAATAGAAACAGATCCGTTAGAAGGTTCTGATGGTGCATATCGCTTGGCAATGGAATTAGCGGAAAAAGAACCAAATTTGTACTTTTTCCCAAACCAATACGACAATTTTGAAAACTCAAAAATGCACTACGAAACAACAGGTGTTGAATTATATAATCAGTGCAAACCCACGCATTTTGTTGCTGGAACAGGTACTTCTGGTACTTTTATGGGTGTTTCCAAAAGGCTTAAAGAATTTGACAAATCAATACAAATTGTGCTTATGCAACCAGACTCGCCATTTCACGGGCTTGAAGGAATGAAGCACATGGAAACAACTATAAAGCCAAAAATATTTGACAAGAGCATAGCAGATTTATCTGTTGAAGTTAAAACAGAAGATGCTTACGCAACTGCAAAACTTCTCGCTTTGAAAGAAGGTTTGTTTGTGGGTATAAGTTCGGGCGCAAATGTGTACGCCGCTATGGAACTCGCAAAAACTTTGCCAGCAGGTTCGCGAGTAGCAACTATTCTTTGCGACAACGGATATCGCTATTTATCACAACCTTTATGGAGAGACATATAATGCTGCATCTTTCTTCTGAACTAGATAACAATATAAGAAAGGCTGGCGAAGCCACCTATCCCAATGAATGTTGCGGAATTCTTTTGGGCGAGATAAAAGACGATGGATCTAAAAACGCCAAGCGTACCGTGAACATAGATAACTCCAGCGAAAACGAAGAGCGTTATCATAGATTTCTCATAACGCCAGAAGAGATGTTCAAAGCGGAGAAAATTGCAAGAACGGAAAAGTTGGAAATTATAGGCTTTTACCACTCGCACCCCGACCACCCTTCAAAGCCCTCTGGCTACGACAAAGACCACGCTCTGCCTTTTTACTCTTATGTAATTGTATCGGTGGACAAAGGCAAGTCCCAAATTCTTTCCAGTTGGGAACTCACCGATAACAGAGAAGATTTTGTGCAGGAAGAGGTTGTGGAAGGTTAATTCTGATAAGACCATCCTTTGGGTTCAGACAATCACCTCTCCACCACCCACATTCTTCCAGTCATCAAAAGATTCAAGGATGGGTTTCACTTCAGAATTCACAAATTCCTCGGTTTGTTCAGGTGCTCTGCCTATGAATTTTTTCAAATCCAAAATGCGTTTCAAATCGCTTTTATCAAGGGCAAATTTTTCGCTGGATAATATACGCTCCAACAAGTCGTTGTCTTTGCCTTCCTCTTTAACCGCATAAGCTGCTTGCTGCGAGAGTTTTCTAATTTCCTCGTGCAAAATTTGTCGGTCGCCGCCTTTTTTCACCGCTTCCATTAAAATATTTTCGGTTGCCATAAATGGCAATTCCTCATTTATGTGCCTCTCTATAATCTTGGAATGAACGACAATTCCCTTTGCAACATTTTCTGCCAATATGAGCATTGCATCGCTTGCCAAAAATGCTTCGGGAATGGCAAGCCTTTTGTTTGCGCTATCGTCTAAGGTGCGCTCAAACCATTGGGTGCTTTGCGTGAATGCTGTGCTTTGAGGCAAAGCGATTACAAAACGGGCAAGCGAACATATACGCTCGCTGCGCATTGGGTTTCTTTTGTACGCCATTGCAGAGGAACCTATTTGGTCTTTTTCAAAGGGTTCTTCCATCTCTTTAAGCCCCTGCATTATGCGCAAATCTGTTGCGAATTTGCTGAGGCTTGTTGAAAGAGAGGCTAGAACGTTGTTCACAATATAATCCCATTTGCGGGTATATGTTTGCCCTGTTATTGAAAGAACTTTTTTAAATCCAGCTTTTTTGCTAACATAAGCATCTAATTTTTTAATCTTATCGTGGTCGCCTTCAAACAATTCCATAAAGCTGGCTTGGGTTCCAGTTGTTCCCTTAACGCCTCTGAATGGCAAAATTTCTGCTAAACGATTTATTTCGTCTAAGTCTATGAGCAAATCTTGAATCCAAAGCGCAGCCCTTTTTCCAACGGTTGTGAGTTGTGCCGCTTGAAAATGAGTGCGACCCAAAATTGGCATATCTTTATATTCCAAGGCAAAATTTGAGAGATTCTCTATTACTCTGCACAAACGGTGGCGAATGAGAATCAAACCTTGCTGCATTTGAATTAGATCGGTGTTGTCGCCAACATAGGCACTAGTTGCGCCTAAGTGTATTATTCCCTTTGCCTTTGTAGCCTGCAAGCCATAAGCGTGTATGTGTGCCATAACATCGTGGCGGCGGCGTTTTTCTTCTTGGGCGGCTTGTTCCCAGTTTATATTGTTTTCGTGAGCTTTGAGTTCTGCTATTTGCTCTTCGGTTATTGGAAGCCCAAGTTCTCGTTCTCCTTCGGCAAGCCAAATCCAAAGCCTGCGCCAAGTTTGATGCTTGAAGTGCGGGCTGAACAAAAACAGCATTTCATCTGATGAGTATCTGGAAAGCAAAGGGCTTTCGTAAGTGTTTTTTTGCATATCACTCATCGCCCAAGCTTTTTCTGTAAGCCTGCAATTTTTCTCTTATTTCGGACTCAGAAATGGAGAGAATGGAGGCTGCCAAATATGCCGCATTTTTGCCATTATTTATGCCAACCGCAGCCACAGGTATTCCGGGAGGCATTTGAGCCACCGAGTAAAGCGCATCTGCACCGCCAAGATACCCGCCATCACAGGGAACGCCAATTACCGGAAGCGTTGAGTGAGCGGCAAGGCAGCCAGGCAAGGCGGCAGAGAGACCAGCAACGCCTATCAGCACTGCCAAGCCTCTACCCTGAGCTTCTTTTGAATAACGAGCAACCTTGTTAGGGGTTCTATGAGCAGAGAGAACATTATATTCCCAAGCAATCCCAAGTTCATCCAAAACCGAGGTTATTTTATCAACAACAGGCTTATCCGATGCAGAGCCGCTAACTATGCCTACCAATTTTGCCATAAAAAAGCCTATTCAAAAGAAATAACGCCAACGGGGCAGCTTTCTGCGGCTTCCTTTATTTCGGCTTCGTGAGCGGAAAAATCCACACCGCTTTTCACAGCCATTTTTTCGGGAACTTCAAAAACAGCATCGCAAGTCGCTTCGCAAGCTCCGCACATTGAACATTCGTTTTCAGATTCATTCAACCAAACTTTGGTTATTGCCATAAGAACTCCTTTTTTTGTGTATAGGTAATATAGTAAGTACAAATTCATATTCAAGTGTTTGGGGCAGGCTTGTCCCATATCCCTTGTCCCAAAGAGAGTTAATCGGCGTTTACTATATTACATCTATGTTTTCAATATATCCATTTCGCGCTTTGCGGCCTAAACCAGAATTAGCCGCCGAAGTATCTTCTTTGCCTTACGATGTGATGAATCGTGAAGAAGCTGCTAAAATGGCAGAAGGCAAGCCTCACTCTTATTTGAGAGTGACGCGTTCTGAAATTGAACTTCCAGAGATAAAAGACCTTCACTGCAAGGAGATTTATGAACACGCAAAGCATAATTTGAAAAGAATGGAAAGAGAGGGGGTTGTTTTTCAAGACGAAAAACCCTGTTTTTATGTTTACAGGCAAACTATGGAAGGCAGGGAGCAATATGGGCTGGTTGCCTGCGTAAAAACCGAGGATTATATAAAAGGCTCAATAAAAAAACACGAACTCACCAGAGCTGAAAAAGAAGAAGACCGCTTAAAGCATATACTAGCCACAGGTGCTCAAACAGGCCCAGCATTTTTAACATATAAAGATAAAGGCCAGTTCGCTTTGATAAAACCCATAACAAAAAAACCTCCTGTTTACGACTTTGTTGCGGAAGACGGAATTGGGCACACGGTTTGGGTAATAGATGATGACGCTATGATAGAGCGGCTCCGCATTTCATTTTCTTCACTGCCTTGCACATATATAGCAGACGGACACCACAGAAGCGCAGCAGGGTCAAGGGCGGCAGCAGAAAGAGCAAAGCACAACCCAGAACACAAGGGGAATGAGGAATACACTCGTTTTTTGGCTATACTCTTTCCCTCAACTCAGCTTAAAATATATGATTACAACAGGCTTGTGAAAGATTTGAGCGGACATAGCCCAGAAGAGTTTTTAAAAGCTCTTGGAGATATTTGTGAGATAGAACAACTACCAGGCCTCACCGCACCGCAAAAAACAAAGGAGTTTTGCCTTTATTTAAAAGGAACCTGGTATAGCTGCGTTTTTCTCGAAAAAAACCATTCCAAAAAAGACCTAGTGAAAAATTTAGACGTTTCGCTTTTGCAAGATTTGGTTTTAAAACCCTTGCTCAAAATAAATAATCCGCGCACATCAGAGAGAATAGATTTTGTTGGCGGTATAAGAGGGCTTAAAGAATTGCAGGCAAGGGTTGACTCTGGCGAATGGGCAGTTGCCTTTGCTATGTACCCAACCTCTTTAGAAGAGCTTATGAGCATAGCAGATGCAAATGAGATTATGCCACCTAAAAGCACTTGGTTTGAGCCAAAACTGAGAGACGGACTTTTAGTTCATCTTTTAGACTAAGTGGAGAATAGAGAGTTGAAAGTTAAGAGTTATGCTTGCATATTGGTATTGGTTGCAAGTGTTTTCGCTTCCATAACTCCGGGTGGGTATTACGGTTATTCTTACACTCCAACTCCAAAATCCCTAGAGCGCGGTGAACTCGGTTATGCCGCACATTTTGATTTTTTAGGAGATGGTGATATTCATCATTCCATTTTAATGCGACCTCTTTTGTTTATGGAACTAGGTCTTGGAATAAGCAAAAATCCAACTCCTGCCGCAAAGTTCATACTTCCTTTTTACGAAGAAGAGGGACAAGGAATGGCACTCGGATTTTCTGGCAATAGGTGGTATTTCACAGGGATGCTGCTAGATTTTCTAACCATAGCTGGCATTTACGATATAAATTTGCACACTCCCGTTGGCTCTGTTGCTCTTGAGGCAGATTTTGGTTATGTGGCGTTTAGCATTGAAAATTTTTGGTATCTGAATAAATATGGGGCAGCGGCTACATTTGCGTTAAGACCTCTAGCTGCATTTGATGTATCTTATTTAGAGGCAAATGCTGGGATCTCGTGGCGTTCCCCAGAACACACTGAAGATGATTATTATGCTTATGTCGCTGTTCAGGCAAAAGCTCCATTGCTAAAAACAGAAAAAAATCCTATTGCATATTTAGATATTAACCCCGTCTTTGACCATTCGGTTTCTTTTGTGAAAAACAATTATCAACTCCGCGCCGCTCTTGATGTGGATGCTGTTTTCACGGCACCTTTTGATTTTTTCTTGGTAGGTTCGCTTTCTCCTTCGCTAAAAACTGAAGATCAATATCGTTTATTTAAAAGAGATATAGTTGACCGTTATTATTGGTTATGGGATCCAGAAAAAATTCCTATGTGGTTAGCTTGCGGTATGCTCAACACGGATATTTACGGTTGCCAAACAAATATGGAAAAAAATTTTTACAACACTTTTGCTTTAACTCTTGGCTACACAAAAGGCGATCAAAGAGGCATAAATGCAATTGGGCAAATTCCTTTGCATCCTAAGTTCTCAGGTTTGTTGTCCAACAGCCTGCTTTTTGCCGAGGGTGGAATGTTTTTGGGAGAGAGGCTTGCCGCTCAGTTGAATTTTAGGCAGGGAACAGAAAAAAAATATTTGCAAATAGGCAGCGGTTATGATTTTGATAGAAAAAGCATATATGGCGAACTCAGCCTTCAATACGATTTTTCCATTTCAACGCAGGTAAGCGGTCTGGCAATTCGCCTAGCACCCAACGCCAGGCACAGAGAAAGCTCCGATTTTTATGTGTACGATTACGACGTGCCTGTTTATCAAGAAGGCAATGCCGGAAAGCAGTTCGGAAAACGCCTGCATAACTTCCCTTGGAAGAGGTGATTTAATCTACGCTAACTATAGGCGGGAACGGTACGTCTAGTTCTATGCTTATGGGGCAATGGTCGCTGATCATAATTTCTGGGTGAATGGAGGCGTTCACAATGCAGTTTTTAAGAGCTTCGTCAACAAAAGCGTAGTCTATTCGCCAACCTATATTGTTTTCTCTTGCTCCGCTACGGTTGCTCCACCAAGTGTAGGCATCTTTTTGAGTTGGATGCAAAACCCTGAATGAATCCACAAAACCGTTCTCAACATATTTATCCAGCCAAGCGCGCTCTATGGGCAAAAATCCGCTGTTCTTTTCGTTGTCTTTTGGCCTTGCAATGTCAATTTCTTTATGGCAGGTGTTGTAGTCTCCAACGGTTACCACGTGTTTGCCGTGAGTGAGCCACATAAGGGAGTTCTCCAAAAAAGCATCGTAAAAGCGGAGCTTGTAGTCTAGCCTTTCATCGCTTTGGGCTCCGTTTGGAAAATATATACTGTTCAAAACCCAATCTGGAAAAATGAGCTGCACCACGCGGCCTTCTTCGTCAAATTCTTTTATTCCAAAACCGTGATGAACTTCCTCTGGCTGAATTTTGGAGTAAATACCAGTTCCGCTATAACCCTTTTTTTTAGTGCAGGAAGTCCAAAAAGATTGATAACCGTCAAAATCTTTTATTTCGTCTGGTATTTGCTCGCCTTCGGCTCTAACTTCTTGCAAGCAAAGAATATCTGGTTCCACATTTAAAAACCAGTCTGCAAAACCTTTTTGAACCGCAGAACGAATGCCGTTTACGTTCCAACTATAGATAACCATCGGGAAAATTTAGTAATTTTGCATTACGATGTCCTTAAAAAAATACTTTTTCTTTGTTTTATGCTCAATTTTGCAGGTTTTCGCCCAAAAGAGAGACTCTATTTCTTCTTTAAAACTAATTTTTGCCGGAGATATAATGGGGCACGTGACCCAGATAAACGCAGCCAAAAAAGAAGCCAAAGGCAAGGAGAGCTACGACTATAAGCCAGTTTTTAAGCATTTGAAACCATATTTTTCAAGCGCAGATATTGCGGCTATAAATTTGGAACACACCCTTGCTGGCGAACCTTACTCCGGCTATCCTCAGTTTTCTTCCCCAGACGAATCTATTTTCGCCATAAAAGATGCTGGCTTCAACTTGATAGTGACTGCGAACAATCATTCTTTGGATAGAGGCAAGCAAGGTTTGGAACGCACGATTTCTGTTTTAGATTCTATGGGATTGGAACATCTCGGCACATATAAAGATACTCTGGAAAGAGATAGGAACCATCCTTTTATTGTTGATAAGAACGGGATTAGAATAGCATTTTTGAATTACACCTATGGAACCAATATGCTTGTGGAGGAGGCTCCCAATGTTGTGAATAGGATAGATACCAATCAAATAGCAAACGATATAAAAAAAGCAAGACACGCCTCTCCCGATTTTGTTATTGCCATTATGCACTGGGGCATTGAATACGAAAACCCAGAAAATGCGGAGCAAAGGGAGCTTGCAAAATTTTTGGCTTGGAGAGGGGTGAACCTGATAATAGGTGGTCATCCGCACGTGGTGCAACCCTTTGACAAAATTCATGTTCCATACAACGATTCCGTGCACGTGATATATTCACTTGGAAACTTTATCTCCAACCAAAGGGATAGATATACCAATGGCGGAATAGTTTTTGAGGTGACTTTGAAAAAAGACGGGCGAACAGATATAACCGATTATGGCTATATGCCATTTTGGGTTTACAAGTTCAGCAAAAACGGCTCAAATGTATATCGCTTGCTTCCAGAATGTCAAAAAAACGCTTATCCCTGCAAAGAATATAAAATGAGTAATGAAGACAGAAATGCGATGGAATTGTTTTTTGCAGATACCAAAAGAATTTTAAAAAACGTGCCCATTATCTCTCCGAATTTGAAGTAAAATCTGGAATTTCTACCGCCCTGGCATAAGCGTTCCCGTTTTTTGCCAAAAAATGCCACTCATTGCCAATGGCTAAAATTATATAAAGCGGCTTGACTATTCTTAGGTATTTGTTCACCTGTGCTTCCAAGCTTCGCAAATTTGTTTTGCCTGCCTTACATTCTGCCACAAGCCAAGGTTCTGATAAATCTGTGCTTTTGGGATTTGCAACCACAATGTCCAAGCGGCCATTTTCGTTTGGAGAGAGATTTGAGAGGGCAAATTCGGTTTTTATCATATAGTCTGGCACTTTTAGTTTTTCAATCAGCCAGTCCACAAGGGTTTGCCTAACCAGTTCTTCTGGGGTCTCTGCCACCAATTTTTCTCTCGTTTTATCGTACAGCACTTTTTAAATTTACTAATTTAATTTCAAAAAAATGGAGGAAGGATATGAAGATTAAGAGTTCTAATTTATCGCCGGTTTATTTTGCTATCGCTGGGGTTATTCTTTTTGCATGTTCCCTTGGGAGTGCAACTCCGAGTTCTTCCAGCACAACAAAACCCACAGAAACTCCCGCGCAAGTTCAGGCACCGCGGGCTGCATCGCCAAATTTAGAGGCATTTCGCTACGAATTAGCAGATTTGGCAGATGCGTTGGTTCCAACTGTTGTAAGTATTCAAACAGAAGCTACAATTAAAATGAACGATTTTGGTGGCTTTTTTGGAGACGATTTTTTTGACCAGTTTTTCAATTTTGGTCCCAGACAGCAAAAGCAGCCTCGTGAGCGCAAGCAGCAGGGGCAAGGTTCCGGCGTTATTGTGAATTCCACTGGGCAAATTTTAACCAATAACCACGTGGTTGCTGGCGCAGACCAAATAACCGTGACCCTGCCCGACAAAAGGGAATTCAAGGCAAAAGTTGTTGGCACGGATTCTCTAACAGATATTGCCGTTATTCAAATTGAAGGCGGCGTAAAAGACCTGCCCGCTGCAAGCCTTGGAAATTCCGATGCTTTGCGCGTTGGGGAATGGGTTATTGCCATAGGAAATCCATTTGGGCTTTCGCAAACGGTTACAAAAGGAATTGTGTCTGCAAAAGGCGTTCACGGTCGAGGCATAACCAGCTACGAGAATTTTATACAAACAGATGCCGCAATAAACCCCGGCAATTCTGGTGGTGGCTTGTTCAATTTGTCTGGAGAGCTTATTGGCATAAACACAGCAATTTTGAGCAGAAGCGGTGGTTTTCAGGGAATAGGTTTTGCCATACCAGTAAACTGGGCAAAAAACATAATGAGCGATTTGCTCGCAGACGGAAAGGTAAACCGTGGCTGGCTTGGCGTTAGTATTCAAGATATAAATCCAAGCCTTGCAAAAGCTTTGAATTTGAACCCAGCGAAAGGCGCACTTATCAGCGAGATTTTTGAACGCTCTCCTGCGGAAAAGGGCGGCATAAAAGTTGGTGATGTGGTTCTTTCCATAAACGGAAAATCCATAGCAGATGCAAACGATTTGAGGAACACCGTTGCGGGGCTTCGCCCTGGAGAGAGCGCAAACTTTGAAGTTTTACGAGAAGGAAAAACCTTGAAGTTGAAAATAAATATAGCGCTACGAGACGAAAATAACTTAGCTGGAACAGACCCAAAATCCAAAGAAGGCAAAAAAGAGACAGATTCTTCCAAAAACGAATGGGGTATTCAAGCCGCTGAGTTAACAAAGGCTCAAAAGAAAGAAGCCGGACTACCAGAATCTTCTGTTGGGGTGTTGGTTGCTTCTGTGACAGAAAAATCTCTTGCAGACAAAGCTGGCATAAGGAAAGGTGATATTATTTTGGTAGCAAATAATAAACCTATGGTTAGCCTCAAAGACTTTAATGCGGTCTTTAGCGGAAATTCCAAAACTATGTTATTGCTCATCAGGCGAGCTGGTGGGCAGTTCTATACGGTTTTGGAGAATTAATTTCCTTAAAGCATATTGGACTTCTATTCGCTGCATTAAGGATTAACTCACAGCAAAAATCTTTACCTTGCATATAGATTCTTTTCAGCTCAAAGTTTTTTGGGAAACTATATGCGGGGTATTGGAGTCCTTTCCCAAGCCTCATCGGTGATGTCCATAGCAAAAATTTTTGGAAAGAGTTTGGAATTGAGAACAGATTTTCGGCAAGGGTTGCTCCAGCTTCTACTAAAATATGGTACATTCCTTTTTCTGTGAAGTTTTGCATCATTGAATTCCAATTCTCTTTAAAAGTACCGCCTTTGAAATTGCTTTTGCTGAAAATAAATTTTTGCGGATTTGCACCCTTCACTTCTCTAACCGTCAACTGAGGATTGTCAGAGCGAAGAGTTCCACCGCCAATTACAACTACATCGCAAAAACTCCGCAATCTGTGAAGCTCTGCTCTGGATTTTTCGCCTGTGATTTTAAGAGGGCTTTTATCGCTGTTTGCAATAAAACCATCCATTGTTTGAGCTATTTTCAGAGTTACAAAAGGGCTTTTGTTTTTCACAAACCAAAAATAGGATTCATAGAAATTATCCACCAATCCATTTAAATTCTCTTTAACGGTTTCTATCCCTGCCTCTTGCAATTTTTTTAGCCCTTTCCCAGCAACTTCTGGATTTGGGTCTAAAGAGCCATAGAAAACTTTTTTTATTCCTGAACTTATTATTTTATCTGTGCAAGGCGGTGTGCGCCCATAGTGGCAACAAGGTTCCAAAGTTACGTATAAATCTGCGTCTTTTGCGTTTTCGCCTGCGTTTTTCAAAGCGACTATTTCTGCGTGTGCATTGCCTGGTTCTTGGGTGCAACCCTCTCCAATAACCTCTCCATTTTTCACAATAATTGCCCCTACCGCCGGATTAGGGCGGCAGTTTTTTATCGCATAGGTAGCGAGTTCTAGGGCACGGAGCATAAACTTAAATTAGTAATTCACGAAATCTCAAAAAGACGTTTGAACACCGTTTTACTGAAACTCTTCGGCTGATCAAATTTTTTTCTATATTATTTGTTTTTTTTCACGGAATGAGATATGGAACGTTCAAAACATTTGCTTTGCCTGCGCGACTGGGATGCTAGTCGTATAATAGAAACCATAGATATAGCTATTCGTTTGAAGCACGAAGTTAAAAATGGCACATATTCTGAGCGTTTAAAGGGTAAAACTATAGGAATGTTCTTTGAAAAAAACTCGCTTAGAACCATTGTAACATTTCAGGTTGGGATTTTTCAGCTAGGAGGAATGCCTGTGTTTCTCAACCCGGAGAGCATTGGCAAAAGAGAAGACGTTAAAGACGTGGCAAGATGCCTGTCGCGCTGGGTGGACGGGCTTGTGGTGCGCTGCTTTGAGCAAAGCCTTGTGGAGAAGCTTGCCGAATATGGAAACATTCCCGTTATAAATGCTCTCACAGACGATTCTCACCCTTGCCAAGCCTTGGCTTTTGGGCAGATGTGCATAGAACAGTTTGGCAATGATTTAAAAGGAAAAACCGTTGCCTTTATAGGGGATGGAAATAATGTTGCAAATTCTCTTATGAATTTATGCGCCAAACTCGGCATGAATTTTACCCTTGCCTGCCCCAAAGGCTATGAAATAAAAAACGGAGTTATAGGCATCTGCTCGCCCATATTTGAAAAAATGGGTACAAAGTATAGAGTTGTCAATGACCCAAAAGAAGCTGTTAAAGATGCTGATATTCTTTACAGTGATGTGTGGGTTAGCATGGGGCAAGAAGAGCAGAAATCTTCAAAGAGGGAACATTTTTTGCCTTTCCAAATCAACGATGAACTGCTTGCGCTCGCACCTAAGCATTGCAAGGTAACGCATTGCCTGCCTGCCCACAGGGGCGAAGAAATAACAGATAGCGTTATGGACAACTTGGAGGTTAATTTGAGCTACGAAGAAGCGGAAAACCGCCTGCACGCGCAAAAAGCCGTGCTGTGCAAGTTACTTCATTAACATTGAACCTCTGCTCAAATCCACAAATGTTATATAAAGAAATAGGGCCATGAAAAATGACATTGCAACTTGCTGAATGCGAGCTTGGTTCTTTTGAGAAAGCGGTTTACCTCTTATTTTTTCAAGCAATAAAAACAAAAGAAGACCGCCATCTGTTATGGCAAGGGGCAGCAAATTCATAACACCCAAATTTATGCTTATGAGGGCAAGCAAAAACACAGCCTTTTGCAAATTTTCAAGCCACACCAAACCTATAACCTGCACAATGCCAACCGGCCCGCTCATAGCTCTGAATTTAACCTCTCCTATTATAATGCGATGAATGTAGCGAAACACGCTGGTTCCCATACTGATGCTTTTTTTTGCCGCCATCGCAAGGGCTGCACCCAGAGGCTTGTGAACAACCTGCAATTCATCAAATTGAGCAAGCCCCATTTGAATTCCAATCAAATAACGCTCTGCCTCCTCGTTCCAAAGCGGGCTTATAGATGCACTTAAAGTATCTGTTCTGCCATCTTTTTGCGCTCTTAAAAACACCACCTCAACAGCGTTCCCCTCAGATGCAGAAATAATGTCTATCATATCTTGGTAATAACCTATTGTGTAGCCGTCAACGCTTAGAATGGTATCGTTTTGTTTTACGCCAGCTTTGCCTGCGGGAGAATCTTCCAAAGGCTCTGCTGCCGCAAAAACCCTGTGCCTTGGGTGAATACCTGCTGTGCCAACACCCAAATCCCTGAGCTCTTTTGGAACTATATTCACCGTTTTTCTGCCATCTTTTGTTCCAAGCTCCAAAGTGATGTTTCTAGAAATGCTAATACCCATTTCTTCGCGAAATTTTTCCCAGCCCTCAGTTTTTTTTCCATCTATGGTGAAAATTGTGTCGCCGCTTGCAATGCCAGCTTCTTCTGCTGCGGACTTAGGTTCCACAATGCCAATCACCAGCTTGTCAGACACAGGTTCTGGGTTGCCTATCATATAAATTCCAGTGAGCATTGCATAAGCAAAAACCACGTTGAATGCGGGGCCGGCAAAAGCTATCAAAGCTCTTTTCCAAATAGGCTGCACGTGAAAATCGTCTGGTTTATCTTCGCGAACTTGTTCTGGATTTTCGCCAGCCATTGCCACATAGCCGCCAAAGGGAATGGCAGATATGCAGTAAGTGGTTCCGTTTTTTTCCACCTTAAAGAGTTTTGTTCCAAAACCTATTGAAAAAGTCAAAACCCTAACTCCGCAATACTTAGCCGCTAAAAAATGCCCTAGCTCGTGTATAAAAACAAGCAAACTAAGACCAAAAAGTCCCAAAATTATTTGAAAAAACCAATAAATATTCATTTGTCCCCACACCTGCAATCTTTTATTTTTTTAAGCGCCCTTTCTTTTGCAAGGGCTTCGCGCTGCTTGTAAGTTCCCATTCTTTTCATCATGTTTTCCCAATCGACCTTATGGGCATCAAATTCAGGTCCGTCTATGCACACAAATTTAACCTCACCTCCAACCGTCACTCGGCAGCAACCGCACATTCCTGTGCCATCAACCATAATGCTGTTGAGGCTTGCAAAAGTTTTAACACCATAAGGGCGAGTTGTCTCTGCGCAGAATTTCATCATTATAGGGGGGCCAATAGACACAGTAAAATTTGGTTTGCAATTTTCGCAGAGTTCTTTTAAAGGTTCTGTCACCAAGCATTTGCGCCCATAAGAGCCATCGTCTGTGCAAATTATCATTTCATCACAAACGCTTTTCAGTTCGCTTTCCATTATTATCAAATTTTTTTGCCTTGCTCCCAAAATAACGCTCACTTTGTTGCCAGCTTTTTTGAGAGCTTGTGCTATAGGGTACATTGGTGCAGCCCCAATGCCACCGCAAACGCAAACCGCGTGTCCAAAATTCTCAATATGCGTGGGCGAACCAAGCGGACCTGTTAAAACTGGAATATCATCCCCAATATTTAATTGAGATAAATCTATTGTTGTTTTGCCAACTGCTTGAACAATAAGTGTTATTGTGCCTTTTTCTCTGTTTGCGTCTGCTATTGTGAGCGGAATTCTCTCCCCAACTTCTAAATCTGTTTGCAAAATTATAAACTGCCCCGCAAGCCTTTCTTCTGCTATAAGGGGAGCCTCAACAACCAACTTATGCACATCGCTTGAAAGTTGTTCCTTCTCCAAAATTTTTGCCATGTGCCTAATATAAAAAATGAATTTTGCTATATTTATATTCGGATGACTTTTATAAATAGATATACTCTGTCTCTCGTAGCAATGCTCTGTATATCCTTGTTTTCCTCTTGCACTAATAACGATAACGAAACCTCGTCAAGCTCATATCCTAGTTCCAGCTCTAACGATGTTTCCAGCAGCTCAATTCAATTTGCCATTTCCTCGTCAAGTTCAAATCCGAGCAGTTCCAGTAATTTAATCCAGTCTGGAATTATTTACGGCGATTCTGTAACTTATCAAGGCGAGATTTACCAAACGGTTGTAATTGGCAACCAAACTTGGCTCGATCGTAATTTGAATTATGTGGTTGAAGGTAGCGTATGCTATAACAATGACTCTATCAACTGCGACAAGTATGGCAGGCTTTACGACTGGTCAACGGCAATGGCATTGCCAGATAGTTGCAATTCCAGTACTTGCTTTGAAATAATAACAACATATCAGGGAATATGCCCAGATGGTTGGCATATCCCAAATGATGCAGAATGGACAGAGCTTACAAATTTTGTTGGTGCTAATGCTGGAACTAAATTAAAGGCTAAGAATGGTTGGAGTTCATATAGTGGCGTTCCCTTTGGTACAGACGATTACGGTTTTTCCGCCCTTCCGGGTGGTATATGCAACGATGGCTATTTTATCGCTGTTGGCGGCTACGGCTACTGGTGGAGTGCTAGTGAGGACGATAGCTATCTCGCCGACTTCAGGCTTATGTACCACAGCCTTGAGGACGTGTACTACTACAACGACTATAAAAGCCTCCTGTTCAGCGTTCGTTGCGTGAAGGATTAGTCGGTTATACTTATTTAATTGTCTATAGAAAGTAATGATTAACTCAATGTTTGGGTATGGGGTATAGGGTATAATACCCCAACCCCCATACCCTAAACCCTAAACCCTAAACCCTTTTGCTAGTTAATCAGCATTTGCTATATATCCCTTGACAACTCGCTAATTTTTTTCTATATTTACAGCAATTAAGGGAATTCAATTAAATATGCTTGCATTTTCCCTTTGCGCAAAGGCGTATTTTAGACTAAAATTTAAAAAAGGAGTTTTACCTTTGGCACCTCGTTCTAAACAATTATTGTCAGATGAAGTTCCGCAAAATGCTGAACTTCCACCAGCCGAAACTAGAGAAGAGCTGGAAAACCTCGGCGTTAAAACCCGCAAGAGCAAACACGTTAGCAACGCAGAACCGGATGCTGACCAATATGAGGGTTCTGAACAAGTAGCTACGGCTATGCACACGTCAGAAACTATGCTACCTATAGGCGTTATGGTACCAGACATTCCACCACCAATAATGCCCGCCCAAAATGCAGAACAGGCAGCAGATGCCCAAAATAACGCAGCAAGCTACCAAAACCGCCAGCAGCAGCAAAGAAATTTTGGAAACAACGGCAATAATAATAATAGGAAACAGCAATTCCAAAACAACAACAACAATAATAATAATAACAATAACAACAGATATAACAACCAAAACCAAAATCAAAACCGCAACAAAAACAACAATAGATATCGCCCTTATGTAGAAGACATTTCTCCAGAAGATATACCAAAAATAGACAAGGAATCCATAGACAAAGCTCGCAAAGAATGGATTACCTTGCGCGCTATAAATATGCCTGAGCTTCAAGCTCTTGCTAGAGACCTTAACCTGCCAGATATCAAGGTTATGCGCAAGCAAGCCATAATTTATCGCATTTTAGAGGCAAAAGCCGCTGCCGAAGAAGGAATGCCCATTTACTCTGAAGGTGTTTTGGAAATAATAAACGAAGGCTACGGTTTTTTGAGAAATTCAGACCACAACTATTTATCCGGTCAAGACGATATTTATGTTAGCCCAACTTTGATAAGGTTCTACGAACTCAAAACAGGCGACACAATAACTGGTCAAGTTCGTGCCCCAAAAGAAAAAGAGAAATATTTTGCACTAACCTGCATAGAAACAATAAACTACAAAGACCCTGAGCAAGCCAAAAAGCGCGTTGCCTTTGAGCATTTAACTCCCTTGCATCCATTTCAGAGAATAAATTTGGAATACGAAACAAGCGAGCTTTCAACCAGAATAATGAACCTGTTCACACCCATAGGCAAAGGGCAGCGCGGAGTTATACTTGCACCACCGCGCACAGGCAAAACAGTTCTTTTGCAGCACATTGCAAATGCCATAAGCAAAAACCACCCAGAGATAAAATTGATGGTTTTGCTGATAGACGAGCGTCCCGAAGAAGTTACCGATATGCGCAGGAATGTTAAAGGCGAAGTTTTAGCTTCAACATTTGATGAACCACCAGAACGCCACACCCAAGTTGCAGATATGGTTTTGGAAAAAGCCAAAAGGCTTGTTGAGCAAGGCGATGACGTGGTTATACTTTTAGATTCCATAACCCGCTTTGCAAGAGCGAACAACGTGGTTATTCCCCATTCCGGCAAAATTCTCTCCGGTGGTGTGGACGCTATGGCAATGCAAAGACCAAAGCGTTTTTTTGGCGCAGCCCGCAAAATTGAATTTGGCGGCTCGCTAACAATTATAGGCACCGCTCTAATAGAAACCGGAAGCCGCATGGACGAAGTTATATTTGAAGAATTCAAAGGCACCGGCAACATGGAACTAGTGCTAGACCGCCGCATAGCCGAAAAACGTATATGGCCAGCCATAGACATATTCAAATCTGGAACGCGCAAAGAAGAGCTTTTGATTTCCGAAGCCGAGCTTCGCCACGTTTGGATTTTGCGCAGGTTCTTGCAAGACCACACTCCTGTTGAAATTATGGAGCAGCTCCAAAAACAAATGAAAAACCACAAGAATAACGAAACATTCTTGGCAGCCATGAAGGAGTAAATGAATTTATGCACCGTTCTTATGCAAAAAACATATTTTTTATAGGTACTGGTAATATGGGCAGTGCAATTTTGAATGCCCTCACAGATAGCGGCTACCCAGCCAGCGCAGTGTTTTTTTATGAACCAGACGATGAAAGGGCAGATAAAACCGAAGAAAAAAGCAAAGCAACGAGGTTAGATTCTTTAGCCGATGGTTTTTCAAAAGCAGATATAGTATTTTTGTGCGTAAAACCGCAAATATTCTCATCTCTTTCTGCCACTCTGCACAAAGAAATGGATAATTCCAGCAAGGAACTCATTATAATTTCCATTATGGCAGGGGTAAAAATTTCCGCTTTGCACTCGGCTTTAAAAAGAAAGAACATTGTTCGCACTATGCCAAATATTGCCGTTACTGCGAAAAAAGGAACGGTTGCCATAGCAGAAGAAGGAGTTGAAGAAAGTGTGCTGCAAACGGTTGAATTTTTATTCTCTACTTGCGCAAATACCATTAGGGTTCTTGAAACTCAAATGGATGCGGTAACAGGGCTTTCTGGCAGCGGTCCAGCTTTTGTTTTCCAATTCATAGAAGCAATGGTAATGGGCGGAGTTAGAACAGGACTCTCGCACGATGTGTCAATGAATTTGGCTTTATCCACAATAGAAGGCTCAGTGGAAATGCTGAGATGCTCTAAATCAAACCCCGGAGAGCTAACAGCAAGTGTATGCAGTCCGGGAGGAACAACAATTGCTGGAATGGAAGAACTTGAGAATAGGGCATTTAGGGGAACGGTTATGGCTGCAATAGAAGCGGCGGTGAATCGCTCTATAGAACTTGGGGGGAAGTAAATATGCAATTTGCATATATATTTATTTTCTTCTTATTCTCAATTCTTTATGCTGCTGAACCACCAAACCTTGGGCATTTAGCTATGTGCTCTGGTGTTAAGCAGTGCCTTAATTATGATTTTACGCAATGCAGCGCAGAAGAAAAAAAGCCAAATCCCGATATTAAATACAACGCTGAATTTTGCGCACCTTATATAGAACTTAAGAATAGAGGCCTAAGAACAAATAATCCAAAAGCCTACGATTTGTATCGCTATATGGGTCGTCAGTATAGGGTTATTTATAAACTTAACGGCAAACTTCCTGTTTCAAAAGAAATGATGGTATATCTTTTTGATAATATGGACTTCACTGCGCAGTTGGTTAATGCTTATAGAAAAACAAAATACACTATAAAATACGATACCCCCGACAGAAAAGCCTTTAGCGGCGATAATGGCGACAATCTATTTGGCAGTTTTGTTTGGCTCTTGAACGATAGCGCAGGCAGGGAACCAGGTATGCACAATGTGTTTTTTGGCAGGGGAAAAACAAAGATACTCGCGTGGAAACTGCACGGAACCGCAACTGCTATTTTAGATTTAAAAGAGGTAGGCAAAGATTCTGTGTCTTATGACTTTCGCTCTATTGTTTCGCCAAGCGGCGCGGTGTTGAATTCCATTATGAATCTTGGAGTTTTCAATAAGGTTGTAAGTGGGTATATAAAGGAAATAGTAGGTAACATAGAGGGTGCGGCAAGGGAATTCGCAAAGGGAAATAGAGACCCTATTTTTGCTTATGCGGCATTTAAAAGCGGAAAGTGGAAAAAGAACTTGCTGGAATTTGATGCTGTTGTGAAAAAAAAGAAGTAAATGAAAATATCGCGTTTTGGCAATGATTTGCAGAGAAAAATAAAAAAAGCCCTCTCAAGATTTTGGCAGGAGAGATTTATTTCACTGGAAGACGAAGATTCCCCATCGGTTAGGGATTTTTTGCTGAAGAATCCATTTTTTTTGAATTCGGAACATTTTGTTGAAAGCGAGCCTTTTCCCAAAACAAATGGCGCATTGCTAGGAGAAGCCCTTTCGCTTGCGGGAATTCCAGAGAATATATTGGAGCAAAAATTGCAAAGCCTCTCCAATGGCGAACTTCGCAGGCTTTTGCTTGCGCGCAATTATATGGAAGAACCTGAGTTGTGGATTTTAGACGATCCTTTTGGCGGTTTAGACCCTGAGTATAGAAAATTTCTGGCAGAGCGAATAAAGCTATTTCAGCAAAAAGGCATCCAAATGCAGATAAATTTGAAAAGGGACGATGAGCGATTTTTATTGGATGGTTCACTTTCAAATAGCTGCATACACGCAAACGATGAAAATATTTACGAAATAAAAAAAATAAAGGAGCCAATTTTGCTAGGTGAAATAATTTTTTCTTTGAATAATGTTTGCATATCTTTTGGCAAAAAAAAAATAATTGAAAATTTGAATTGGGAAGTGCAGAGAGGCGAGCATTGGGCAATTACTGGAGCAAATGGCAGCGGAAAAAGCACATTGCTTGGCATTTTGAGCGGTGACCATCCGCAGATTTACAAAAACGATTTAATGCTTTTGGGACAAAATGTAAAGGAAAGTTTTTCCATAAGTGAGCATAAAAAAAAACTCGGATTTTTTTCTCCAGAAATGGCTTTGCAAGTACACCGCAGAGCAACCGTGCTAGATGCCCTTTTGGAAA
>CAZIMU010000004.1:0-25851 GCA_964540355.1 uncultured Fibrobacteraceae bacterium
TGCTATTTTCGTCTTTGCCTGTGAATTTAACGTTGGTTATTGAAGATTTAGCTTGACCTTTATCAGGTTTGCCATCTTTGTATCCAGCTTCTTTATCTGTATAGGCATACCAAGCTTCCCAAAGACCAGATAAAAGTTTATCGTCTTCGCTATCAGTTCCTGCACTAGCAAGCCTGTCTAATGTAGTGGAGTTTCCATCACCCCCGCCTACGGGAGGCATATTTGTGCCGCAACCACCAGAAGCACAAGCTTTTAAGTTGGGCATATTGCCGCTCACAAGCAAGCCTGCTAAAATAAGCATTGATTGGTTAAAATAAGAGGCATCGGCTGTACCGGTCTGGCCCATCATAGTGCTGAAAAATGAATTTAATTTGGCTTGATGGCTGGTATTATTTGTTAAAGCGCACATTAGAGAACCAATATAACTGGAATTGGAATTTTTACCCATAGTTCCTGTTAAGCTGATGGGTCCTGCTACGCTGGCAGGCGTTTGTTGATTAACCCAAGGTCCCAATTTATTGAGCAAAGTTTTTGCATCTGCATGACCAAACCAAGCATTTGCCGTAGCCCAGCGCCAAGGAGCACGAACCGCATCTTGCCCATAGTTTGTGCCAGTATATCCGCAAGATGAGCATTGTTTGGGATTGCCACTGTTATCTGCCCAATCGGAGGGCAAGCCAGTTGTGCCATTTTGGTTAGTTTTCAAAAAAGTATAATTTGCGGATTGTACACTGCCAAAGCCACTGAATAACGAAAAAGCCGCTGGAGCCACATAACTGGGGTTTCTATCTGTATCCCAAGCATCACCGGGTTTAAGCAAATTGCTGCCATTGGTCACTTCATGTTGAAGAATTTTTGCAGCTAAAGCGTTTCCATCTGTTTCATATTGGGCGACTCCAAACTGATAGCGACCTAGTATCAATGCCATGGCAACATCAAGGTCACCATCTGTAGCACCATTTTGCTGGTTAGCACTGCTAAAACCTTGAATTTTCCAGTGCATAAATCCATTGCTGTTTTTAAAACCATTGTAATATGCCCACAATTTTTTAAATTCGTCTTCATAACTCCTAGTGGCATCGCTGAAATAAACCGCCATAAGCATAGCGTAGCCTATCCCTTCGCTAACAGTGTAATTCGCATCATCTGGTTTATCTGGATCATAGAACTTAATGCGAGCGCAAGCAGTGCCGCCGCAAGTTCCGGTTACATAAAAATTTTCCAAATATTTCACCCATTTGTTTTTTAAATCTGCGTCTGCGGTTGAGTTCGCAACATTTATTGTTCCATTGCCGTACTGTTTCCTCTGCGGATATGGATAATTAACCGCAGAATACGCTAAAAGCGTTGCAAGTGCCAAGAAGAGTGTTATTTTTTTGAGCATGAGAACGCCCCCATTTTAAGCTAAAAACTACCTATATTAAATATATATTATTTTAGGCAGGTGGGGGAAGTTTTTTTACCTAATCGGCACTCTCAACACTTCCATTTGGCTGCCAAACTGAGCTTTCACTATATACAAGCCCTTTGGCAGGTCGGCAAGGGATATATTATGGTTGCCTTGAGTGAATTTCAGTGAGCGTACTTTGTTGCCTTTTAGGTCAAAAACTTTGAAGCTTGCATCTCTGGCTACTTGCAAATTCACGGAGTTTTGCATTGCGTTTAGGCTGTTGGTAAATGCAATTTGAGGCAAAGCAATTGGATTGGGCTTCTCAACGCTGGAACTGGAGCTGGAGCTGGAACTTGGAATGCTTGATGAGCTAGGAGGTGGAGGAGGACTTGTGCCATCTGTAGCCGCTAGGATATTCACGAATACAAAATTATTGGCTCCGGTAAAAGTTAATTTCAACGTTGTTTCTGAACCGCTGGCTGTTATATTTATAGGAATATAATCCGAATTTTTCCATGTTGATGCGCCGCCTGTGCTTGCAAGTTCAGCGGAAGCGGAGCCTACGCCATCGCCTTGCAAAGAAACAGTTGCCGCAGCCGTTGAGCCATATCTAAGTCTCACTTTATAATTGCCCGGTCCTGAAAGACCGGTTAACTTATAGCTAACGCTAAACGTACTTGAGTTGCCCTGCAACACCGGAGCCGAGTTTAGAATTACCGAATCCTTTGCCCCAGACATACTACTAGGAACAAAGTCCACCGCATTGGTTGCCGCTCCACCCACCGCGACCTTGCCAGTTTTTTGCCCTTTTTCCGCTGCATTGCCACAATTTATGGTTAACTGAGTTAAATTCACATTATTGGAACCATTCGCAGAGGTGATTGAGCCACCTGTATTGCGTTTACTCATAATTTGCTGAACATATTTTCCAGATGCGGATAAACCACCGCATAAAGCCGCCGAAGATTCGCATTTGTCTGTGTAAGACCAATTTGCCCAAGAAATGCCAAGTGTTTCAACTAAGCTCATCCAGCCATTTGTTAAATTCCAATCTTGTGTACCTCCACCATCTGCTTGGCTTGTTCCCCACTCAGTAGCAAAAACTGGAAAATTATTGCACCAAGCAACCTGAAGACTAGCTTTATAAGCGTTATGGTTTTGATCCGAAGTATAAAAATGCAGAGTGTACATAACATTCTTTGCCTTGCTCGCATTAATGGGATTAGCCGCTGGGGAAGATAAGTCAGCGGAGTAGTTAGGGTTGCCCACTATTATTATGCCATCTGGATCATTTGCTCTGATAACATCTATAAGCGATTCCGCATAAGATTTTATTTCAGACCAAGATTGCTTTATTGGTTCGTTGAATAACTCATAAAGAACATGGGTGTAGCCTTTGCTTTTTGCATAACTAGATACCGAGCGAAAGAAATTCGTGGCTCCGTTCAAATCCGTATTATGATAATGCCAATCCGCAATAACATAAATTCCTGCTTGTGAAGTCCAATCCATAAAATTTTTGGCATCTTGGTCATTGGTATTCCCTATGGCTACTCTAATTACGTTTGCATTCCACGGAGAAGCCGCAAGAGTAGTGACACTACTCTGATTGTAATATTTGCTACCCTCTGAGTATATATTCCAAAACATGCTCATACCACGAAGCACATAAGGGTTGCCGTTTTTATCCACAAGTTTGCCATTGCTAACAGACAATTTGCCGTGTTCTGAAACTGGGGTGGCAAAAGAGAAAACCACCATTAGCGCAATTAAAAAGAGAGAACGTATCATACATATAATATACATATTTTTTTTACCAAAAAAGTATTTTTTCGCTTTTTTGTGATATTTGGCAATAAAAAAGCCCTCTTGCGAGGGCTTAGGCTTGCAAAAGCGAAAAATAGATTATTTCAACATGATTTTTTGCACAATTCCACGGCTCTCAGAGCGAACCATATAAACGCCCATAGGCAAGTTTGCTAGGTTCATTGATTCGCCTTCAACAAGTGCTTTTTTGGCTACTACCTTGCCCTGCAAATTTACAACCTGCACAGTGCCAGCAAAGTTTGCAGAAAGGATATTTCTATTCAAATTGAATTTATATATAGAAGAAGCCATTTTGCCACCGATAATTGGATTGGGACTGGGGCTGCCGCAATCTGCGCATGGCGGGAGTTCTTCTGCTGCTCCGCTACAAGAACCATGCCAACCGACTTCCTTCAACTGAAAGTGAATCGTTTCTGCGGTTGCTGTCTTGGTTTTAAGAGCAAATTTCAAAGCCTCTGCTTTTGTGAGAGCGGTCTCTATAGGCTCAGTTGGCTCATCAGTTTGGTAAGAAAGCCCAAAGGATTCCCATTTTATATTAACAGTTTTCCAGCTTGTAGCAGCGGGCAATTTCGCTACCCAAGTATTGTACTCATATAAGGATTCGTTCCAACCGAGTTCAACATCAACACCAGCTTTGTCTGCTTTATAAACTATGCAAAGACCTGCTCCAGCAGCTCCAATGTTTTCTATGTAAGATCCTTCAAAGTCTGTTCTGCTGCACTCTTCTTTTCCGCGCCAATTAAAACCAATAGCAGACACATTGGGTTTTTCATCAGTTCCGCCCGGATTTGAAAATTTGACATCTAAACCTTCCGTTCCAGCACCTAAGCCATAACCTTTAACCATATAATGCTTGCCAGCTGTTCCGGTTGTGGCACCTGCCACCGTCTCATTTACCCAATCCACATTTTGCTTTCCAGGCTCTATGTATTTCTCAATAACAATAGTACCAACCGCCTCGTTTGGCTTTAGATCGGTCTCGCATCCACCTTGCCCTTTTGGTACGAATACGTTTTTGTTAGAACTAGCATCTTTTACAGTTCCACCTTCGTCTGCATAGCCAAACCACCAGCCGCCAGTTCCATCAAAACAAGGCCTGCCCCAGCCATTTGCAGCACTTGGTGTAGTCTTTGACCAGCAGTATATTGCACCTGGTGTATGTACTTGTCCGCAAAATGTACCGCAGTTAGTTGTCTCAAGCAAATTAGGGAAATCCCAAAGATCTCCCCCAGCAAAGGCTAAATTGGCTAAACATGCCAAAGCCAAAATTCTAATCTTACTCATCTAAAACCTCCGTTAAATTAGATTCTCCTCTAAAATATAGAAAATTTTTACAAAAAATAGACATTTTTTTTACAAACGCACCATAATTGCCCTTTTATGGTGATAAAAACCCTCAGAATCCGCAATTTTAGCTATATTTGCCCCATTTTTTTCCAAAGCCTTTTTGCCATATTTTATAATGCTAGTCCTCTTCAAAAAATCATAAACCCCAAGCGGACTCGCAAACCTAGCCGTGCCATTTGTTGGCAAAACGTGATTGGGGCCTGCAAAATAATCTCCAACAGGTTCAGAAGAATAAGAGCCTATGAATATGGCTCCAGCATTTTCCACCATTTTTTCCAAATCGTCTTGATTTTTTGCCACTATCTCCAAATGCTCAGGCGCAATTCTATTCACAATACCCACAGCCTCTTTCATGTTCTTAGCCAAAAAAATTCTTCCATAAGCGGTAAGAGATTTTTCTAGTATTTCCCTCTTTGGACTTACATTCACCTGCTCTTCTATGCAGATAGCGAGTTTTTTTGCAAAAGCCAAGGAATCTGTTACGCAAACAGAAGCCTCAAAACCCGATCCGTGTTCTGCCTGTGAAAGCATATCTGCAGCCACCCAATACGGGTTTGCCGTGGCATCTGCCAAAACCGCAATTTCAGAGGGACCTGCTATCATATCTATATCCACGGTACCAAAAACCTCTTTTTTTGCAAAGGCGGCAAATACATTGCCGGGACCAACAATTTTATCAACTGGAGCTATGCCTTTTGCGCCATAAGCCAGCAAGCCTATTGCCTGCGCACCGCCAATGTGATAAACCTCTTTTATTCCGAGTTCCAAAAGCACATAAGCCACCGAGCTGTGCAAGCCATCTTTTATGGGACTCACAACCACAAGCTCCTTTACCCCTGCAACCAAAGCTGGAACCGCGTTCATAATGAGAGTGCTTGGGTAAACTCCTGCACCACCGGGTACATATAACCCAACTCTTTTGAGAGGCCTAATTTTTTGCCCCAAAACCTCTCCGTCTTTGCCTTTAAAAGCCCAAGATTTTTCCGTTTGCTTTTGATGAAAAACCTTGACATTTTCAATTGCTTGTTTTAACGCATTTTTCAAACCCACATCAATTTTGGCAGCGGCTTGTTTAATTTCCGCTTCGCTAACCTTCAAATTATTTTTCCTCAACCCATCATATTTCTTAGCATAAAGAACCGCCACTTCAAGCCCCTTTTCCTTGACTTTGAAAAGAATTTCCTTAACAAGTTTTTCAATTTCGTTATTTTGCGCAGCGGAGCGAGAACAAATTCTCAAAACCTCTGGTGAATTTTGGTTTGCTTTTATTATTGGAATGTGCATATTGTGAAATATAGCAAACTCGTGGTTCAAACAATTATCAAACAATTATATATGCCTCAAAGCCTCGGCGATTAGCTTGCCTGCGTCTGCTCCCCTGCCTAAAATTTCGGAGGCTTTTTCAACAGCTTTTTTGGCTCCTGGATCTTTTACCCCAAGTGTATGCAAGGCAAGCACAGCTTCTTGTTCTGCAAAAGGCAAATTCGCAGATGAATCTTTGCCAGCGGTTGCGGAAATTGAAAGAGCCTTGTCTTTAAGGGCAAGTATGAGCATCTCAGAAGTTTTTTTGCCAATGCCTTTTATTTTGGAAAGACCTGCGCTGTCGTTCATTACAATCAAAGAGAGCAAATCTCCTGGTGAAATAGAACTTAAAATTCTCTGCGCCATTTTTGGCCCAATGCCATTTACATCTATCATTTTCAAAAACAATTCTTTTTCTTGTGTATCTAAAAATCCGTAAATGGTAAGAGAATCTTCTCGCACAACAAGGTGAGTTAAAAGCACCACTTCTGAACCTTCGCTAGGTAGCATCTCGCCTGTGCGAGCACTAACATTAACGCCATAACCCACTCCACCACATTCAATAATTGCAAGCAAGGGAGCCTTATGTACAAGCAACCCGCGAAGCCTCTCTATCATTTCCATTCCCACTCGGTGCCATTTTTGCCATCTTTAAGCACAACTCCAATGGATAACAATTCATCGCGAAGCCTATCGCTCTCTGCCCAGTTTTTTGCAATGCGCGCAACGTTTCGTTTTTCGATAAGTTCTTTTGCCATAGCTTCTTCTTTTGGTGTACGCTTTACTTTTTCCGGTTTGTTGAGCAAACGAAGCCCAAGAACGCTGTCAAACTCACTTATCAGAGCGGCTTTTTCGCAATCTTCTATAGAGGAATCTGCGAGCATTAAATTCAATACGCCAATAGCCGCAGAAGAATTCAAATCATCTGCTATGGCATTTTTGAAAGCAGAACTCCACTCTCTTGCTTCCACGCTTTTAACCTTGCCTTCAATGCCAATGAAAGGATCTGTTTTTCTTCTCAGTGCGCTCAGAGAATCCACAGCATTTCCCATTGCTTCCCAGCTAAAATTCAAATAATTTCTATAATGGCTTGTTAAAGCAAAAAGCCTATAAGCCATAGGGTCAAACCCTTTTCTAACCAAAGCATCCAAGGTTAAAAATTCTCCGCTGCTTTTGCTCATTTTGTTGTCGGTATTGCTTTCTCTAAGGAATTCTCCGTGCATCCAAAATCTTGAAAATAGCTTTCCGGTGGCACATTCGCTCTGAGCTATTTCATTTGTGTGATGAACACGTATATGGTCTGTGCCACCGCAATGAATATCCAGAGTTTCTCCGAGAAGAGACATAGACATAGCGGAACATTCTATATGCCAGCCTGGGAAGCCAACTCCCCAAGGGCTATCCCATTCCATTGCTCTTTTTTTGTCTTTTGGGCTGAACTTCCACAGGGCAAAATCGGTTGCAAATTTCTTTTCGCCAATGTCTATACGTGCTCCGCTTTTTAAACCCACAATATCAAGCCTCGCAAATTCCGTATATTTTGGGAATTTCATAGAATCAAAGTAAATTCCATCACTCGTTTTATATGTATAGCCTTTTTTTTCCAGTGTTTCTATCAAATCAATCTGTTCTTTTATGTAATCTGTTGCCTTGCACCAAATAGTAGGCGGCAATACGTTCAATAGTTCCAAATCTTCTTTGAATCTTTGCGTGTAAAATTCCGCTACTTCCCAAACGCTTTGCCCTGTACGTGCCGCACCCTTCTCCATTTTGTCTTCGCCTTCGTCTTCATCGCTTGTTAAATGACCAACATCGGTTATATTAACAACGTGGCGAACCTTAAAACCAAAATACTCAAGACTTCTTCGGAGCAAATCCTCAAAAAGGTAGGTTCGCAGGTTACCTATGTGAGCGTAATGATAAACGGTTGGTCCGCAAGCATAAAGGCGAACTTCAGGAACTCCTTCGGGGAGCGCAAAGTTTTCCTTAGCGCGACTTGCAGTGTTATAGAGGGATAATGTTTTTTTTGTCATAATGACCAACCAGGTTTATTTCCGTCTGAAAGGAAATCGTCAAGAAAACTTGGCTCACTAGGTATTTCCCTAGTGGGCGAATTTGCAACTTGCACAGGTTGTGCCACTGGTAGCGGCATCGTTTGTGGAACAGGCTGTTGAATGGGTTGTTGAATATACTGCTGTGGAACGGGTTGCGGAATGGGTTGTGGCGCAGGCTGTGGCGCAGGCTTAAACATATTTTGAATGTGTTGCTGCACAGCAGACTGAGTTGTTTGAACAGATTTAGCTGGCGGTGGAATAGGAACAATCTTTGGTTGCGGAACAGGTTGTGGAACAGGTTGTGGAATTTGCGAAACTTGCGGAACATCCACAAAACCGCCAGCCATAACTATTACCTTTGTTTTGCCCTTGTATTCATCGCCGGAGTCATTGCCTATTTTGAGGAATTTAACCGTGCCTTCAGGTGGGTTATCCAATACGCAACTATAATGAGGAATTGTATGTCCTTCTTTTTTTGTCCAACCAAAAAGTTTTTGAACCTCGCTCACCACCTCAAAATGTTTTCTTTGAGAATAGCCGTGTTCGTAAAAATGATAAACCAAAAGCCGTGAGGCAACTTTGCCATTATGATTCAAAAGCAGTTTATCGTTTATGGCATTCGCGAGCTTCTTCTTTATTTCTTCAACATTTTCAGACGAGGCTTCCACAGTGGTTATTATGGCTTCGCCGCAATTTTTAAGAGTAGAACAAACATCGGCAAAATCTATGTTTCTTTTGGTGTATTTGGTAACCGTTTCCATTATGGATTTCAATACCGTTTGAAAACGCAAATCCACAAGCTCATAAGCTAAATCAGCAGAGGCATCTTCATCGCCCAAAACCTCTTCTATGTTCGCTTGATTTATGACTATTAGGGCATCTACGTGTTTTTTTAGCTCCTCTATGCCTTGCTCCGCTATTTCAAACCTGTCTAATTCAACTAGATTAGGCATTGTGGTAACGCCTATGGTGAGCGCATTTCTTTTATTTTCTTGGGCTTTTTTTGCAGCTTTAGCTACATAAGGCGCAGCTCCCGTTCCTGTACCTCCGCCCATGCCAGTTACAACGAGTGCCAAATCCGCATCTTTGAAAGTTCTCACAAATTCCTCAAAATGGTCTTCGGCCTGAGCCTTAGCTGTTGCTAAATCGCCGCCAGTACCCAAATAGTGAGAGTCATCGCCCAAACCGATATTATGCTGAAAACCGTTCTTTTCAAGCTCCCTAATGGAACCGCCATCGGAATTTATACCCACAAAATCAACTAATTGCTCCTCATTTTCAGAAATCTGCGACTTGAGGCTCATAAGAATATTCACCCCGCAGGTACCAACCCCTGCAAAACAGACAGAAATTGGCTTACCAAAAGTACCTCCGGCACTTTCTATCAAAGGTTCTCTCTTAACATCATCATCCGTTTCAATTAGAGGTTCCTGTAGCATATCGCCCTCAGGCATATAGCGTTTATAGGCTTGCAAAATTTTCCTCTGTTTTTCCGGTATATCGGGCATCAAAACCTCCGTGTATCCTGAATATAGAAAAAATTTTCGTGCCTGTCTAAAAGCTTTGCCAATAAAACAGGCATTAAACCCTGCCCACGAAGTGAAGCTGGCAGGGTGAGTAAAAATTTACGAAACTTTGGAAAAAATCTTGAAAAGACCAAATTTTTCCGTTTTTTTCCTGTTTCCAGTACTGGTTTTCCGTTCCTCGGGGGCAATTAAGCTCTGCAAAGCCCCAACAGCAGCCGAAGACAGGTCGTCTCTTGTTTCGCCATCCCACCTAATAATTGCCTTTTTAGCAGGAATCTCAAAAATCTCGCTAGCCAGTTTTTCTATGCCCTTTAATGGCAACGAACACTCCAAAATAATGGAATCCGGCTTGCAAAAATTATCTGTGTCCATAGTTCGCTTTATTTCCATAAACAAATTGCGCATTATTTCGCGAGTAAAGTAGCACAGAACATAGTTGCTAATTGTAAGCTTTGTTTTTGTTCTGTTTTTCCCGGGCAAGCCAAGTCTGCTGTACTTAAAACTTTCATCTGTTTCGTTATCAAAAATGCAAGATGTTTCTTCCAAGAGCTCAAGGCAATCGTCCGAAGACAAAAGTTCTTTGGAATCATCGGAAATTTCCTCTTTTTTCACCTTAGTGTAAAATTTCTGCATATAGTCGCTTTTTTCCCTAAACTCAAAATCATGCTCGGTTAACTTTGGATTTTTATGATAACAAAGGCACAAACGCCAAAAAATTTCCTTCAACTCCCTTAAACCCATTTCTTTTTTGTTCAAATATTTGAGTTCAGATTTTTCCCACACGGAAAATTCAGAGAATGTATCTGTGATGTGTATCAATGCGGTTTTGCCCTCTTTTTCTTTTTTATTTGCAAGTGCCCTAAACTCTTTTTCACAAGAGAGAGACACGCTTATTTTTTCATCTTCTTCCTTCAAAATCTCCAAAAGCCTCGATAGCATAGGATGTTTGGTCACAAAATAAACATCAAAACCAAGGCTTTTTGTTTTGCTACCCACGGGATTCAAAACCCTTACAATATCCTCTTTGTCATCGAAAATGGTGAAATAAGGACTTGTGAAAAACCTTATTTTTTCACCAGGGATAGGAGTTTGAAACATTTTTTCCGACCGCTTACATTCTCTTATTTCCTTCATTTCTTCTTCTGTGATAACCCTCGGTTTGGGAGATTTAAAACTGAACGGAGAAAACAGCACATCAAAATAATTCGCAGAAATTGTAACTTCCATAAGAGAATCAAAATCGCAACCGTTCACGTGTTGCCACTCTCTTATATTCTTTTCTATGCAGTTCGCTACAGATTTTATGCGATTTTCATCAATTCTATTTTGTGCAATTCCAGGAAAGTCCTCAAATTCGGTCGCATCGAAATTAACCGTTCCCGCGTTCCATTCGCTCTCAACGCCATCACGGGGTTGAATATCGTTTGCTACAGCAAAGTTCATGCTAACGCCGCTATAGCCAAAATCTAGATTGAGTTTTGCTTTTTTAGCTCCCATATCTATAGCCCCCCTTCTTTCCCTTTTGTGAACGCCAAATTCTTAAAACGCAAATCCAAAATATTTATGGAATTTATGTCCAAATTCCGCATATTTCTAGTCAATTGCCTGTAATACCTAAAAGCTGTTTTCCAATAGTCATCTTCCAATGAAAATACCGTTTTAAAATCAACATCATTGAAAAACACAGTTATTTGCTTTTCGGCTATCCTCGGAATAAGTTGTGAAACTCTGGTATAAAGCAAGGCATCGTTTTTCTTCATATCCATTAAAAAATTTGTAGCCAAAGAAATATCGTCTGGATTATTTGCATCCACAACTGGCAAATCTGCTGCATTTATGCTATACGGGTAAATTTTACCCTTGTCTGAATATATTATAGGCACAGTATCCGAGCGTTGCGACATAAGGGTGAAAAGCGGGCTAGATTCCTTAAATGCAATCTCAAGCTCATAAGGAATAAACTTCACAGTAAAGTTTATCTCTCCGAAAATCATGCTATCGGCTTCCAAGCGAGAGCGAATTTCTGCGGTATCTTTTACGTAAATTTTTTCTTCATATCCATAACCTATTATTTTTCTGAAAGTATATTCCGAAATCCTATCAAGTTTCTGGGGCTTCACATCGCTAAAAGCCATAAACTCTAAATTTATGCTTGGAAGAACAAAAGTAAAAATAGTGCCACAGAACAAAATCAAAACGACCAAGCCTGCTATGCGTTTATTATGACGCTGCAAAAAACTTCTAATAGTTGTTTTTCTCTTTAAAATTAGGCTACTCACGGCCTTTTTTCTCTCTTTTTCGTGATATTTAAGCATTATACAATCTCCAAAATTTTCGCACTAAGCGAAGTTATGTTCCCCGCACCCATTGTCACAATCAAGTCCCCGTCTTTTGCCTCACCAGTCAAAAACTCTAAAGCATTTTCTTTTGCACCTATAAAATGCGCATTCTTATGCCCACTTGAGTGCGCATAACCTAAAATAAGTTTGCTGGAAATTCCCTCTATCGGTTCTTCTCTAGCTCCATAAATATCACAGAGCAATAGAATATCGCTGTCTCCAAAAACAGTTCCGAATCCCTCTGCGTGGTTTTTAGTGCGAGAATATAGATGAGGCTGAAACACAACTATAATGCGTCTATTTGGGAAAGATTCTCTGAATGCAGAAAGGCTTGCCGCAATTTCCGTTGGGTGATGGGCGTAGTCATCGAACAGCAATGCACCGCGAACTTTTCCCTTAAATTCCATTCTCCTTTTAACTCCAGCGAAAGCAGCAAGTGCTTTTTTTGAAACTTCAACAGGGATGGATTCTTCTGTTGCGAGAGCAAGAGCACCAACAGCATTTTGAACATTGTGCCTGCCCAAAAGTCTAATTGAAAATTCACCGAGCAATTCTCCACTCTTATAAACCGAGAATGTAGATCCATTTTCTGAATAGCGGCAATTCTTTATATTATAGGTTGCCTGTGGGCTAAAGCCATAAGTTACCACGGGTTTGGCAAGCCTCGATAAAACACTCCTGCATCCATTGTCGTCTAAACACAAAATCACCTGCCCATAAAAAGGTACTTTATTTGCAAATTGCACAAAGGCATTTTTTATATCGTCTAAATCTTTATATGTATCCAAATGGTCTGCATCTATGTTGGTTATTATTGCAGAGCTTGGCATCATTTGCAAAAAACTGTGGTCAAATTCATCGGATTCGGCAACCAAATAAGAGCCTTTTCCAATGGTTGCCCCAGAACCCTTGCCCTGCACAATGCCGCCAACTATAACGGTTGGGTCTTCGTCTGCCATTTCTAAAATTGAACCAACCAAAGAGGTTGTGCTGGATTTTCCATGTGTGCCAGCTATTGCTAAAGTGTATTTGAGGCGCATGAGTTCGCCAAGCATCTCTGCGCGCCTAATAAGTGGAATTCCCATTCTTTTTGCGTATTGCATTTCTGGGTTGTCTGCATGAACAGCAGAAGAATAAACAACAAGTTCGGCATCAGAAACATTCTCTGCCTTGTGTCCTATAAATATCTCAATGCCAAGATTTTTTAGATAATCGGTTTGAGCACTTTCTTGCATATCGCTTCCGCTAACATCAAAACCATTGTGGTGCAAAATCTCTGCAATGCCGCTCATGCCGGCTCCGCCTATTCCTATGAAATAGGTTTTGTGAATGCGATTGCTGGGTATAAGTCTTCCTAAATCGAGCATATATCCCTCGCAATATCACCAGCAGCCCTGCGATTCAATTCGCCTAGCTCCTTTGCCTTTTTAGACATATTTTCCAACATTTCATTATCATTCATCAAAGAGTTTATTTTTTCCAAAAGATTATTTGGCTCAGAATCCAATTCCACAAAAGCAGCACCATCTTTTTCCACAGCTCTTGCATTGTGTTCCTGATGATTTGCTGTTGCATAAGGATATGGCAAAAGAATGGAGGCTTTTCCAAAAGCGAGAATTTCTGCAAGTGTTGATGCACCGGAGCGCGATATTATCAAATCTGCGTGTTGCATATAGGCGTATATGTTATCTAAAAAAGCGGTGATTAAAATATTTTTTGAACTATTGTATTTTTGTGCAAGAGAATCTGCGTGTTTTGCTCCTGCCTGCCAAACAACGGATAAATTTTCATTTGCAGATATTTGCTCATAAATCAGCCCTATTTTATTGTTTATCCCAAGTGCTCCCTGCGAGCCGCCTGTTATTAAAATGCGGAACTTTTTATTATCTGTAAAAATTTCTGGGGCAGGCAAATTCTCTGGCATTTTGCGAACTGGATTTCCCTGCGTTTTAGATGCCACATAAACTTTTTTTGCAAATTTTGCGCATATTTTATTTGCAATTCCCATAACGGCATTTGGTTCTATGGCGTAAAATGGAATTCTTTTGATTATTGCCGCAAGCATAACCGGCAAGGCAACATAGCCGCCTGTTGCAACTATAAATGCCGGATTTTCTTTTTTAAGCAATTTTGCAGAACCAAGCACCGAAAGCAACAACTTGAACGGCAACAATAAATTGTGAATTATGCTACCTCTTTTCAAAGGCACCGCTTTAATGGTTCTATAACTATATTTGGAGAGCAGTTTCTCTTCCATAGCTGGTGCAGCCCTGCCTGCAAAAATTACGTTGAACGAATTGTTATCGCTCAAAAAATTTTCAGCAACAGCAAGAGCTGGGAACACATGCCCACCTGTACCACCACACGCAAAGAGAATGGTTTTCATTCTGGTTCTCCCTTGTGAAACGATGATATTTGAACCAACATACCCATAAGGAAAAAATTCATAGTTAAATTTGCACCGCCAGAACTCACAAAAGAGAGTGGTTGCCCTGTGTTTGGAAGCAAGCGTAAATTAACACCTATATGAAAAAGTATATTCAATGCAAAAATTATACCTACACCCCAAGCTATATTTTGGGCAAGCATGGCATCTCTGTTGTTCACCTTTATCCTCGCCGCAATCCAAAAACAGGAGAATAAAAATCCAAACATAGCAATTGTGATTGGAAGCAAAAGCCACATTCCAAGTTCTTCTCCCAAAATGCTATAGGCAAAATCATTGCGCGCTCCAAACAAACGGAGTTTTATAGTTCCCTTGTCCAAGCCCTTTCCTATTATTCCTCCGTCTGCCATTGCCTGCAAAGCTTCATTTTGCTGTTCATTGCCTATTCCGCCTTCGTGAAAATAATGCCACACCCTATTGATGCCGTGTTTTTTCACAAGAGGATTGTCTTCGTCAAGCTCAGATATAAAAGAAATCGCCAAAATCGGAAGAGCCACGAGCGCAAGCAAGGGTAAACGCAATTTTAAATCCATTTCCTGAATCAAAATCATAAAAAACAAAATCAAAACAAAAATCATCACCATAGAATAATTAGGCATGCAAAAAGCCAACATTCCAACTGGCAAAATTGCAAGCAGTGGTAAGATAAAAAATTTCCCGTTCAATCTTATTTGTCCACGTCCCCAAATTTTCATATCAGTGAGCAATTTAGCAACAAAAATCATAAAAAATACCTTCACAGTCTCTCCAACCTGAAAAGACATACCCCCTATTGTTAACTGCCTTTTAAGCATAACTATTTCATTTTTATAGCCGCCAATTGCTTTTAGTTCAGCCTCTGTATAATACCCGCGAAGTGCAGAAACATAAACCTTATCCCAACCAGCATCCACCCATATAGCAGAAATTTGCAAAAGTACGGCAAGTGCAAAAAGCACAAAGGCAAAGCTAAAACCATCTTTATTCCATAAAATGCTCTCGCCCACAGAAAAACGCCAAATATAACGCCTCCACAGAGAAACCGATACAAAAAATCCAATAACAAAAAATATCAATGGAACGAGAGCGTTTTTTATAGCAATGTTTTCATAAGGAATGGATGTTCCATTAAAGGTACTTATCTCTATGTAAATTCCAATTATGGAAAACAAAACTGGAAGCAATAGCAACTGCCATTTGCCATATTTCATTCTTTCCCACAAATTGTGAAAATAATCGTAGAGAAAATTCATTTAGGCTATCTCCAGCAGTTTTTTGGAAACTTCTTCCAATTTCATTGAACGGGATCCTTTTATCAAAACCATATCTTTTTCGTGCAGCAATAATTTCAGGGCATCCATAGCCTTTTCCTTATCCTCAAAATATTTTATCCTAGAAGATTTTAATCCTGCCTTTTCTGCGCCCTTGCAATATTCCACCGCATCACTACCTATTGCCACCAAATAATCAACGGATAATTCCGGCAGCATGGAACCTATCTCTCTATGATATTTTTTGCTCTGTTCACCAAGCTCTTTCATATCGCCCAAAACAACTATTCTGCGGCCATTGCAAGGCATATTGGAAAGCGTTTGCAAAGACATTTTCATTGAATGTGGATTTGCATTGTAGCAATCAGATATTATTGTAAATCCGTTTTCTTCAAAAATTTGCATTCTCATATTGCAAGACTGAACTTCTAAAAGAGCTTCGGCAATTGCACTTTTTGGAATTTTAAATAATTCGCCAACGGCAATAGCAGCAAGAGCATTGTACACGCTGTGCATACCCGGAACAGAGAGTTTGAACCATGTGCGCGACAGGCGGAATTTAGCGCAGCCATTTTCCCACAAAATTTCATCTGGCTTAACCACTCCCCTTTTCACACCATAAGTTATCACATTATATTTCAAGGTGCTGCGAATTTTGGAAAGAAAATTGTCATCGGCATTTATAACCAAATACCCTTTCTTTTCGGCAAAGCCTTCCACTATGGATTTTTTTTCTTTGAACACGCCTTCTAAACTGCCCAACCCCTCTAAATGAGCTGGAGCAATATTTGTGATAACGGCAATGTCTGGAATAGCCGCTTGAGTGAGCTGGCGAATTTCACCGGGCAAGCTGGTTCCCATTTCTATAACGGCTGCTTGGTGTTCGCTTTTTAAACCCAATAGAGTCATTGGAACTCCAAAGAGGTTGTTCAAATTTCCCTTTGTGACAAGGGTGTTAAAACTTTTGCCAATAACTGCGGCAAGCATCTCTTTTGTGGAGGTTTTGCCTGCGCTGCCTGTGATGCCAACAACCTTCAAATTCGGAAAGCTCTTTCTATAGCCCCTAGCAAATTTGAGCAATGCCTTGGTTGTGTCTTCTGTGGCCACCGCAAGCGGAATTTTTGCAATTTCAACTTCTGCTGAATTCACTACTGCCATAACTGCTCCTTTTTTAAATGCTTCTTCAATAAACCCGCCTTTATGCGGATTGAAATTCTTTCCAACAAGTGCCCAGAAAATTTCGCCCTGTTTAATCTCTCTGGAATCAAAATTCAGGCACGTTTTTTGCATTTTAATTTTTTGCGGAACTTCCGCTACAACAGCAGAGGGAACTTCTTGCAACAAAAGTTGCAAGAAGCTGTCTATTGTTATGTTCAATTCAAAAGACATACTTAACCGCCAAACGCCTCAATTAATATTTCTTTATCGCTAAAGTGATGTTTTTCCTTTCCAATAATCTGATAGTCTTCGTGCCCCTTGCCCGCAACTACCAATACATCGCCGTTTTGCAAGGCAAGCACAGCCTCTTTTATCGCTTCTTTTCTATCCGCTACCTTATTGTATTTCTTTGCAGAAAATCCCTTTTCAATATCTTTCAAAATTTGTTCAGGTTCCTCAGTTCTTGGATTATCAGATGTTACCCAAATTTTATCTGCAAGTTTTTCTGCAATAGCACCCATCTCCGGTCTTTTTGTTTTATCCCTATCTCCACCGCAGCCAAATACCAACAGCAAATTTTTTCTGCAAATTTTGCGCGCTGCCACAAGAGTTCTTTCCAAAGCATCTGGAGTGTGGGCATAATCAACAATGGCAATTTTTCCGTTCTTATTATGCACAACCTCAAAACGCCCCGGAACGTGTATGTTCTCAAGCGCATGGATTAAAGCACTTTCTAGAATATTCATCTCTCTTGCCCATTCTATGATGAGCATTGCGTTTTCCACATTGTGTTCGCCAAAAAGCGAAACTTTCACATTGTCTATTTTTATTCCCTTTTCGCTCATGGAAACTTTGAATTGTTTTTTTGAAACTCCAATTCTCTCTCTAAAAAACAATTCTCCATACAAACGGTTGCCATAAGAATTATCAATGTTTATAAATCCTATTCCCTTGCCCAAAAGTTCTGAGATAAATAACAGTTTCTTGGCTTGGTAGTAATTTTCCATTGTACCGTGGAAGTCTAAATGGTCATGGCTTAAATTTGTGAACAAAGCCGCTTTGTAATGAATTCCCATAACACGCCCCTGAACAAGAGCGTGGCTAGAAACTTCCATTACAAGTTCTGTGCAACCTGCTTCAACTGCACGATATGCAAATTCATATAATTCCAAAAACCCTGGAGTGGTTAAATGAGCATCTTCTTTTTTATCGTCTATAAGGTTGTGAATTGTACTTAGCAAAGCGGTTTTTTTACCAGCCGCTCTCAAAACCGAATTCATCATAAATGCGCAACTAGTTTTTCCGTTTGAGCCAGTTACCGCATAGCAATTGAGTTTGGAAAATGGATTGCCAAAATTTTCTTTTGCAAATAAATATCTTGTGAAAATAACATCATTAACCGAAGCCCATCTATCTTCAAAGCCTTTTGGAGCAGGCAAGGTAGAAACCACAGAAGAGGCTCCTTTTTCCAGTGCTTCCAAGGCGTGTGCTTTTTCTGAACCATCAAGGCAAGGGACGGCAAAGAAAATATCCCCGCCGCCAACTACTCTGGAATCATCCCTTAACCTATTTTTGGCTTTCAAAGCTATATGCCCTCCCTCAGTCTTATGTGAACCGTGCTTCTTTTGCCTGCAATGCTGCCCGGTTCGGGGAACTGTTCATATACTTTTCCAACTCCTTCGTAAATAACATTGCTGATATGTTCAAGCATCCCAAGAGCATCTCTAAGCGCAAGCCCCCTTACATCTGGCATAAGCCCTGTATTTCTCTGATATTCTCTTAAAGATAACTCCAAATATTCACCCAAAGAATCTTTTTTTATTGTTTGCGCAACAACAGAACCTGTTTTGCTCAAATGGTCAAAGCGCACCGTGCAACGCAAGCTGCTCGCTTTGTTTTCTGCTGCTTGTTTAGTATATCCCACAAAAGACACATCATTGCACAAGCTGTCTGCGGGGGCATATTCCCTCGCAAAAGCTGTTGGCGATAGAGATGGATGCAAATATATTTGCTCCATTATTTTTTGAAACACTGGCCCAGCAACTGTTGCACCTGCTCTTCTTGTGTTATACATCGTAACGAGGCATATAAAATGCGGGTCGGTGGCACTTTCCATTCCTATAAAAGAAGAATTGTACAATTCATTAGTATATTTGCCAGAACTATCTCTAATTTGAGCAGTTCCTGTTTTGCCTGCAAATTCAAAAAAATCATATTTAGATTTTACATTCTCTGCCGTGCCGCCTTTTTCCACAACGCCTTTAAGCATATCTCTTAAAAGCCTAGCATTTTCTGTAGAAGAAATAACCTTGCGAACAGAATCCCTTTCCGTTGCAGATGAGTCCATTCCGTATTCTAATATCAATTTTGGATTGTATAAAATTCCGCCATTTGCTATTGAACCAAAGGCTTTTGCAATATCCAAGGAAGTTGCATCTATAGATTGCCCAAATCCCTGCGCAGCTTGGGTTCTAAAATCCCAAACTCTGCTAAAACCTTTGTGGCTAATCCTAAGTGGAAATTCGTAGGCTTCGTTTATGGCAAACTTTTTTACTCCGTAAAAAAAGTTCTCGTAGCCAATTTCTTCAACAACATATTTTCCAAATGCTATATTTGAAGAGTAAACCATAGCCTCTTGCATATTGCAAGATTCCCTAGGGTGGCTGTCTTTTATTATTTTTTCATTTGCATTTTTGCTCACCTGCCATTTTCCCTCTTCCGTATTTATAGTTTTGTTCGGATCCACTCCGCTCTCCAAAGCTATAACCGCCGTTATGGGTTTGAAAATAGAACCTGGTTCAAAGGAATGTAAAACATTTTCGTATTTCTTTTTTTCTGGATTAAAACTAGTTATTGCAAGAATTTGCCCAGTGCGCGGATCCATAACCAAAACAGAGGCTCCTGCCGCACCAAACTTGGGTACATATTCCCTAACCGTATTTTCTACAATCTCTTGAATTCGCAAATCTATGGACAAATACACATCTTTGCCATCAACAGAAGGAGCTAGTTCAATTATGTCTATTGGATTTTTATTGCCTGGTTTATACGTTGAATGTTCAACTGCTTTTTGCGGTGTTAAATCTCTGATTTTTGAGTTCACCACACCATTCAAAATCACAGACAAACCCTCTAAATGTTCATGAAAATAAATCTCTTTCCATTTTTCCGAGCCAGATTTTCCATCAGCAAGCAATTTGTTCCAAAGCACGGTGCCGTTGCGATCTAAAACGCGACCAAAATTTGCCTCTCTATATTCCTGCTTTTGGGTTTTGTCTTCATAGTAAATTTCATCTCTAACAAGTTGAATCTTTGCAAGCCTAGCAACTATGGCAACTGTTATCATAGAGAGCAAAAAACCTATTATCATTAATCTAGTTTTCATTTTGGATACCTCGTTATTTTAGTTGGAACTGCATATACCCCAAGCCCCATCTTTGCCCCAGCAGTGTCTATCCTGCCCCTTGAAGATAAGCTATCTATGCTCTTTTCTATCAAAGACAGATTATGACGCATAACTGAAACCGAATCCAACAAAGACTTTTCTTGAGAAATCAAAAACGTATGTTTGTCGTTTTGCATTTTCATTGGAATAGCCAAAACGAAAAGAAAACAAAAGAGCAAAATTGAGATGAATAACAGTTTCATAGCTACACCCTCTCATAAACCCTTAAAATCGCAGAGCGAGAACGAGAATTTTTTTTCAATTCGTCTGCGCTTGGCGTTTTTTTGCTGATTTTCTTTATTTTTCTATTACTCCCACCACATACGCAAACAGGCAAATTGCTGTTGCACAAGCAATTTTTCTCAAAAACCGAAAGAACGTCTTTAACCGCTCTGGCTTCTTTTGAGTGATAGGTTATTATGCAAAGCCGCCCACCGTTTTTAAGGCAATGCACAGCGGCTTCCACGCTTTTTTTAATCTCTTGAATTTCGCTATTCACCTCCATGCGAATTGCTTGGAACACACGAGCTTTCAAACTGTTCCAGTCTTCTTTTCTATTGCCATAAACTTCTTCAACCACAGTGCTTAAATCTGTCGCTGTAATTTTTTCTTTGTACGAAAGATCCAACAAAATATGTTTTGCAAGCCGAGCAGCATATTCCAAATCTGAATTTTCTCTAAAAGCTTTTGCCAAATTTTCTTCTGAAACTTCTTTCAAATAATCCTGCGCATTTTTGCCACAACTCGCATCCATGCGCATATCAAGCGGTTCGTTGTGAGAAAAAGAAAACCCTCTGCCCGCATCTATCTGATGGGAACTCACTCCCAAATCGTAAAGTACGCCGCCAAGAGTCTCTTGTGCAAGTTCCTGCCTCAAGCTCGAAAACGGTTTGTGATGGCAAATTATTTTTTCGCCAAACTTTGCAAGACCCTGTTTTGCCGCATTTATCGCATCTATGTCCCTGTCAAAACAATGCAGTTTTTGACCCTCGCCCAGAAGCTCGGCAATCTTTTCTGAATGACCCCCACCCCCAAGGGTGCAGTCTGCATAGTCATAGTCATGCCTTATGTGAAGGCTTTCTATACATTCATTTAGAAGCACTGGAGTATGGTAATTCATTAAAGCCACTCCATTCCTTTAAAGTCATCGTCTTTGTTCAAGGCATAAGGAGCGGCATTCTCAACATTGGATATGATAACCACATCGCCAATGCCCAAAAACACCACATCTTTGTCTATGTTCGCCCATTCTTTAAGTTCTTTTGGCAAAAGAAAACGATTTTGCTTGTCGTCTAAAACAACTCGCGCTGTCCGTGATAAAATTTTTACACGCTTAATGTTGTCTGCCTCACTATTTCCAAGTTGTTTTAATTTTAATACCCAATCTTCGTAATCGTGTACCCTGCGCAAATGCAGGCACTTATCCCCTGGCGATATGCAAAATTCTCTTTCATTTGGAACAAGTTTGCGAAAAGAGAGTGGAAATGGAACTCTACCATTTCCATCCAATGCCGCTGTTTCGTTCCCTTGAAAACTCATACTATAAATATAGATTATTTTTTCCACTTTTATACCCATAACAACACTTTTTTACACTTTTTTCCCCATTTTCCAAAATTACTAACAAAGGATTAACAAAAAAGCTAAAAATACTGAACATAAGTTCAGGTAAATTCAAGCATTTTGAGGGTAATGAGTCAATTTGCATTTTCTATCTTCATTCAAGATGAGCAAAGAAGCATTTATAGCAAGGCAACCCATACTGAATAGCAATGGAAAATTAGTCGCATACGAACTTTTATTCCGCAAAAAACAGGGGGACGCCACAAGTTCAATAATAGACGATATGCAGGCAACTGCACAAGTTTTAGATAACGCGATTAACAATATTGGAATAACAAATCTGATTGGCAACCGCAAAGCCTTTGTAAATTGCAGCTACGACCTTTTGTTGAGCGACATATTGTACATTCTTGACCCCAGGATATTTGTTCTGGAAATTTTGGAAGCGGTGCAAATAGACGATAAAATAGTAGAAGCCGTGAAAAACTTCCGCGAAAAGGGCTATAACATTGCCATAGACGATTTTATTCCAAGCATAGAGGAATTCAAGCGCGTTTTGCCAATTCTCCCGTACACAAACATCGTAAAGCTGGAATATCCTCAAATTCCTCTTGGAGATATAGAAAAAACCGTTAAATCTCTTCATCTGAAGGGAATAAAAGTTCTTGCGGAAAAAATTGAAACCGAAGTGGATTTTAATATATGCAGAGCCGCAAACTGCGACTACTATCAAGGCTACTTCTTTGCCAAGCCAGAAAACTTGAGCTCAGACAAAATAGACATAAATTCTTTTGGCGCACTTCAATTGTTGAGATCCGTATATGAGCATTTAGAATTTGAGGAATTGAATTCGCAGTTTAAGCAACAACCAGAACTCTCGGTCAACTTGGTAAAATACCTGAATTCTGCTCATTTTGCCCTGCGCACACAAGTCAAAAGCATTAAGCACGCTATCTCATTGCTGGGTTACGATAACCTAAAACGCTGGCTTTTAATTTTGGCTTACGCAAACAAACAAAACGACATAACCGAGCAATCGCCGCTCTTAAATAATGCAATTCACAGGGGAACATTCTTTGAAGAAGTGACAAAACTGATGAACCTAGACAAAAACGTGGCAGATAAAGCCTATTTAATGGGATTGATAAGCCATTTAGACGGTCTTTACAAGGTTTCAATGCAAACTATTCTTGAACAGTTGCCTTTGGATTCGGAAATTAACGAAGCCCTTTTAAACAAAGAGGGAACCTTGGGTAAATTGCTCGCGCTTACAGAAGCTGTAGAAACAGACGATATAAACAAAGTTCAGCAATTACTAGACAAATTGCTTCTCTCTGTGGAAGATTTGGACTCTGCACTCACAAAAGCTTATGAGGCAAGCAGCAATCCTTAAATGCGCTTTGCATTAAAGCCCAAATTTTGAAACATCTCAAAATCCTGCTCTGTATTTGAGCCTACTGTGGTTAAAAGGTCACCGACCAAAGCAGCGTTAATGCCTGCTTGCAAGGCTTTTTTTTGCAAAGACTCGCTCATATTTATTCTGCCACCAGCAAAACGGATAAAAGCATTTGGAAGCACAAAACGGAACACCGCCATTGTGGTTAAAATTTCTTCATCTGAAAGCGGTTTTGCATTTTCCAAAGCCGAGCCTTTTATGGGGTTTAATATATTTATAGGAACTGATTTAACATTTAATTCACGTAGCTCGCAAGCTAGTTCTATCCTCTGCTCCAAGCTCTCCCCCATCCCTATAATTCCGCCAGAACAAAGTTCCAAACCACATTCCGCAGCTAAACGCAGAGTTGTTTTTTTTTCTTCGCTGGTATGAGTTGTGCAGAGATTTGGGAAAAACGAGCTTGCGCTTTCCAAATTGCACTCATAGCGGCTAACTCCAGCATCACGCAGCATAAGCAATTCTTCTTTTCCTAGCAAACCCATTGAAGCACAAAGTGTTAAACCTGTTTTTTCTTTTATTCGCTTGTACATTTCGCAAAATTTTTCCATATCTTCTCTATTAACTTTGCGCCCGCTGGTTACCATAGAAAATCGTTTTACGCCTTTTATATCGTTTTGAATGGCGCAGTCCAAAACCTCGTTTGCGTTTTTTATGGGATATGTTTCTATGCCTGTTTTGTGCTTTGCGCTTTGAGCGCACCATTTGCAATCTTCGCTGCACAGCCCAGAGCGAGCATTTATTATGGAACAGGTATCCAAAGCGTTCCCGCAGAATTTTTCCCGAATTTCATTGGCGGCAGCATAGAGCAAGTCTTTATCTGGATATTCAGCAAGCTGTGTGGCCTCTGCATAAGAAACATCGCCTTTTTGTTCCAGCACTCTTTTTAGAATTTCATTCAAGTTCATTTTAACCTCGTTTTAACATAACCGCAAGCAACACCGCTACGTAATGGCAAATTGCCGCACTCAGCACAAACAAATGCCATATAGCATGGTGATGGTAAATTTTTTTATTCAAATAAAAAATAGAACCAAGTGTATAAAGCCCACCGCCAATCATAAGCATAACCAGCACGGGTGTTGGCAACACCACAAAAAATCTGTTGCCGCCCACAAGCAAAAGCCAGCCCATAGCCACATAGACTAAGGTGCTTGCAAATCTAAAACGCCCTGTGAAAAAAATCTTGAAAATTATTCCGAGCAACACAAGCGACCATTGTACTGAAAGCAATGTTATGCCAAAAGAATCCAGCATATAAATGAGCAAAAAGGGTGTATAGGTGCCGGCTATTAAAAAAAATATTGAAACGTGGTCTAAGGTGCGGAGTATTTTTTTTGCTTCTGCATTTTGGGTGCTGTGGTAAATGGTGCTGAATGTGAAAAGCATAAGAAAACAAAAAGCATAAATAGTTGCCCCCACAATACCCGATACATTGCCAGTTTTTGCCCCTACAGCAGAAAGCACCGGAATGCTCGCAACGCCAAACAATATTCCCATTCCATGAGTGAGAGCATTTGCCATATCTCGGTGAAGTTCTTTAAGGGTTTCCATCCTAATTTTAAATATACAAAATCTGGCGAAATAATCTTGGCAAATTTTGGGCGTAATCATACGCCCCTACGGATTTATACGCATATATAAACATCGTTTCACATTTAAGGGCAACCACGAGGGTTGCCACTACAAATCTGTATCATTGGGTTGTTTTGCGTGTCGGGTTGTTGTGCCACGTTTGCGGAATTTTCGTAGGGGCGTTTTGCAAACGCCCTAAATTTGAAATGATTTGCATTTATATTTGCAATATGTGGCAGAATAATTTTCTAAACTTACATTTATGTCTCAAAATAAAATGGCGAAATAGATTTGGTGGCGAATTTTGCTATATTCCAACTATGTCAAGGAAAACAGCACAGTTGTTTGATTTAATGTTTAAGAGCATAATAAAGGATGCGAGTTCCTCCGCAGTGGTGCATTTGATAAACGGCATTTACAAAAAGAATTATCCTTTGGATACACGTGTTACTATTGAACCCAACGAACTTATCAAAGAACACCCTAAGTCTGGGAAAATGGAGAAAATCATCTCCGACATAATAATAACCCTGCATAGCGAAAACAAAAAAGATACTTTCTTATTGGAAGCACAGATAAGTGACGATTTGGAAATGATACTTAGAATTTTCAATTACAGCACTTTAATTGCCCTAGATAAGAGGACTGTTTCTGCTGACGGCTCTTGTATGAAAATAGAGATGCCCTCTCCTGTGGTGATTTATTGGGAAGCGAGCAATACCAAAGACATAGTTTCTGTTGAGATAAAGTTTCCAAATAAAAAGAGCGTTGTTTATGAGATACCAACGTTCAAGGTTTTACAGCATTCAGTTGCCGAGTTAGAGAATATGGCTTTGCTGCTGCCATTTTACATTTTGAAAATCCGCAAGGAGTTGGAGAGAAAAGGTATTGATACAGCCAAGAGAAAGGCATTGTCTAAGAGGTTAGAGGGTTATGTAATAGAGATAGGCAAAGTTTTCAAAAGGCTTGTGAAAAATAACTATATTACGGCTAAGGATGCAGCTATGCTATTACGCAGGTTGTTGAATATGAATTTGGAACTCTACGGTGAGTACCCTGAGTTTGTGGAGGTAGATATGACATTGAAGCAGTTGGTAGATACAGGTATAGACGAGGCTATTGACAAGGCTGTAAATAAGGCTGTGACAAAAGCGGAAGCCAAAGCAGCGAAAGCGG
>CAZIMU010000005.1:0-25777 GCA_964540355.1 uncultured Fibrobacteraceae bacterium
CACGGTAGAAGTGCTTAGATGCGTAAGCTCGCTGCTGGATTTTGAAGACATATTTGAAACCTCTCAGAAAATTCAAAGATAATATAGTAAATTTCTATAATTCTTTATATTGGAATAACTCGCTATAGGAGACAAATATGAGCGAATCAAATTTTCAGCCGAATACAACAGACGAGGCTATAGAATTTCTAAAAAATGAAGGCTATGGAGTTTTCATTAATTCCGAAAGCGAATTTGTCAATAACATTATTATCACATCGGCGGGCAGTATAAAAGCTGTAGGGTTACACGAGCACACTAATGTTAAAACAGTTGACACTTTCGGTATAGAAAATGATAAAATCATAAATTTAAAGTTCAAAACTCATTCTCATCAAATACACAAATTTATAATTGAAGTTGTTAAAAGTTACCTGCCAGCTCCTAACAATGATGCAGAGAAATCCAAGCCTTCGTTTGGCATAATGGATTTTTTGAACGATCCTTCTAAATACACCTCCAAACTTGCGGAAATGAGCAGATGGGAACAGGATTATTTAGCGGTAAAATTGCTGAAATATATAAAAAAGAACGACAAAAAAGACGAGCCAATAGTCAACTTTGCCAAAGGCATAGAGGCTTTTTTGACTACTATAAATATCATAACGGCGAATTCTTTTTACCTAGTTTTGTTTGACAACATCAATTCTTGGGGTAATCACTTTCATAGCAAGTTGCACAATACGCTTGAGCTAAGGGCTAAAACTTGGAAAAGATTAGACCTAATTAACACGAGCAAGCAAGGTAAGGTAGTTTTTAACTCGTATATGCGCAATTTGGTTATTGCAAAATTCAAGGAGCTATTCAATTCAGTGGAAGAAGATTGATTTTTTCTATATTCTCTACTATGAGAGCAATATCCTTAACCAGCGCCTTGTTTTTTTGCGGGCTACTCGTACTGATGGGTTGCGGCGAAGTTTCTTCGCCACCACCACAAGATCCGAGTAGCAGCTCCATAGGTCGTAGCAGTAGCTCCGTAGTGCCGAGCAGTAGCTCCGAAGAAGAACTGAGCAGCGACTCCAGCGACCAAAGCAGCAGTTCCGTAGAGCAGCCGAGCAGCAGTTCCGAAGAAACTAGCAACAGTAGCAGTTCCGAAGCAGCCAGCAGCAGTAGCAGTTCCGAAGCAGCCAGCAGTAGCAGTTCCGAAGAACCCAGCAACAGTAGCAGCTCCGAAGAAGCCAGCAACAGTAGCAGCTCTGAAGAACCGAGCAGTAGTTCCGAAGAACCCGATAGCAGCAGCTCTGAGGGTTCAAGCGAAGAGCTAGGGTAACTCCTTAAGGGCTACATTAAGAGTTGTCTCAAATTCTTTACTAGTATGATCAAAAATCTTATCCGTCACAAAAAACCTCACTTATTGTTTAAGTAAGTATACAAAAAAAAGTTCAAGGGTTTTTAAGCCCTTGAACCTAAGCAAGTCAATCATTTAATCTATTATCTCTTCAAGTTTACCAGTTCTTCTAGCATTGTGTCGCTCACTGTTATCACGCGGCTGTTTGCCTGATAACCTCTCTGCGTGGTTATCATATTGGTGAACTCAGCAGACAAGTCAACGTTAGACATTTCAACTGCACCGGGTTTTAGTTTAGAGGAACTCTGCGTTATTGGCAGTCCCCAAACCGGATCGCCGGAGTTGGCAGAGGTTGTGTAAATGCTATCGCTCAAGTCTAGCAAGCCGCCTGGGTTTGCGAAGTCAATCATCATTATCTGGGCTATTTTGCGGTTGGTTCCGTTTGAGAAAGTTCCTTCCACTAGACCATATTCATCTATGGAAACTTCTATCAGGTTGCCTGTTGTGTAGCCGTCTTGACCTACGATATTTACCGTTGAAGCACTTGCGAACTGCGTTATGCCTCTAAAGTCGCCAGGACCGCCAACATTCAAGTTTAGATACATTATGTTGGAGCCATTGTGCGGGTCAACCTGCAACTGAGAACCACCATTATCAAATATCCAAGAGCTAACTGTGCCGTCTTGCCCGAATGTCACCTTGCCCGAACCGCTGCCCGGAAGAATGTCCTCTTTACCGGCAAAAGTGGCTTTCCATTCCCATTCACCTGCTCTGCCCGTGTGTACAAAGGTTATTGTGAGCACGTGCTCTGCACCGGATTCGTCATATACGCTCATAACGGCTGGGAAAACTCCAACGTCTTCGGCTTTTCTCTTTTCGGTGAAGCCCATTGCTGCATTGAAGAATGTAGGTGCAACCTTGTCTGAGTTTGAATTGATTCCGCGAATAGACAAATTGTTTACCGAGAAATCTTTGCCTTTTGAGCCGCGAATCACAATAGAACCAGCAGGAATTCCATCATCTGTGCCCGCTGGATTCATGCCAACGCTCATAAGATGATTTCCGTCTCTGTCAACATATTCTGCGGGCAGTTTGAAATCATTTCTTATTTTGGCAAGAAGATCATCCATAAGGGTTACGTTTTTCAAATCGCCTGCAAAAAACTCTGTGTCTCCAAGGGCTCCGGTTCCACCCCTAATGGCTGAAATAGCTCCTGTGTTGGCATCAAGTATATAGTACAAATTTGTAAGAGCACTTTTATTATTTGTGTCTAAATAAATTGGTGGTGTGGGAAGATGACCAGTGGATCCATTATAAGCAGTCACTTTCGCAGCAAAGTTTCCAGGTGTCGGAGGTGACTGTTCAGAAGCCCATTTATTAACAGCAGCAGCCCATTTTTTATAATCATCAGTTTCTTTTTGACCAATGGGGTCAAGACCATTTATATTGATTTTTATAATGTGCCCATCTTTTGGGTCAATATCATAAATTAATCCTGTTACGCCAGCATAAGAAACTAGAGTAGGGGTTGTTGCATTTAACGGCGTGCTTACGAGTGATGGAGGCGGTGCCTGTATTGGATTCGCAGGTGCAGGCAGAGGTGATTCTGGATAGTTCAAGTAAGCCAGATAAGCAGCTTCTTTTCGTGCAAAAGTATCGGTAGGATCAACACCAAAAGCGTTGGTACCCGCAGGATCAGGAGGAATATTTGTAGAACTTGCAGGCATATTTCCAGTCCCATTGATCCAGTTTGGACCTATACCTGCTATAGTCGCAGGATCTCGCCAATTATGATTATTTTTGCTAGAAGCCACCCATTTATTGACCTCTGCAACCCATTGGTTGTAATCATTTATCTCTCTAAGGCTCACTGCATCACTTATAGAAACAGGGGTCTTTATGCCGTTTTGAAGATCATAAGCATTTGGTGGATAAAAGGCAAGAGGGTCAGATTTACCATCTTCAATTGAAGTTTTGCCAACCGAGCCAAAAACATCAATGGGGTCGCCTGTATCAAGACCTGGATACAATCTGTTTCCATTGGAATCTCTCACCATATACATATAGTCAAACTGTTCTGCTGGGCGCAAAAGAGCATCTGATTTTATTCTAGCAGCATCTGTGTTATTTGGATAATTTCCAATTTCTGGACCTATATGAGAACCAAAGTTAAAAGCCTTGTTCAAATAGGAATTGCTGAGCGGATTGCTGGACGTTATCTGCAAATTGAAAATTTGGTTAGCCTGGAATGTGGCTCTGGGATCATTCGTAGCAGCTAACATTTTTGTGTCATATTCTATCTGCAATTCGCCAGTATATGCACCGGAGATAGGGTCTGTAACTAGAGTAACTTTGTGTTCTACGTTTTTAGTTATATAAGTACCTAGATTTAAAGGGTCTTCCGCCTGATATGTAAGCCTAGCTCCATTCTTATCGTGATTTAAGGCTTCTTCAATAGCCTCTGCAAAATCATTTATAGTCCAAACGGTGGTTCGTAGCCCGTTAATATCACGTATTCCTTCATCTTCGCTTACTTTAACGGTAAGTGAGCCGAAAGCCGGTGTTCCAGATGTAAAGGAAGCCTGGTCGTACCACGAAATTGTCAAAGCATCATTTTCTTTTATGCCCAAAGACTGGCCTTTGCTATTATACAAAGAATTAAGGGTAGTTGATTCTTTACCTGGGTCGTTTACAGTATTTGTTTCTGGCGGTCTTGACTCATCTACTGGGTGCAACATTCTCTGGCTGTAGGTAACAGAGCCTTTTGCATCTGATTCTGAATCCAAGTTTCTGGCTATAATAACCTCTGTGGTTTCTTTTGCCGGAGCCTGCTGGCTCAGCGGTATTTGTAAATTGCCAATGGCTGTTCCCGGAGGGAAGTTTCCAAAGGAATCTGCCATTCTGCCCTGAAGCACAAAGCCGTTTGTGGGCAATATAATATAGCCTTCTGAATCTAACTGGAACGCGCCGTTCCTAGTATAGAATGTTCCATTGCCATCGCTAACGCCAAAGAAAGCGTTTCCTTCAATGGCAAGGTCAAAAATCCTGCCGGTATTCTGCAAGTTGCCTTGCCCCGTCATAATGTCTATAGAGCCAACTGCCACGCCCAAGCCAACCTGCATCGGGTTAGTTCCACCCGCCTTGCTCTCGGTTCGGCTTGCGCCTTTAATTAGCTGGTTAAAACTCTCTTCAAAGGTCACTCGGCGACCCTTAAAGCCAACTGTGTTGACGTTGGAGATGTTATTACCGATAACATCCATTCGCACTTGGTGGTTCATCAATCCGGTTACACCAGAATTTAGAGATCTTAGCATTTTTGGCTCCTTGCTTATTTTGATACCATTTCAGGTTTTAGAGAGCAAAAACCGTGCCAGATTGAAAATTAATTTTTTTTGTAATTTACCCCTATGCAACGTCTCTTAAAAAAAGTCATTTCGGCTTGTGGTATATCTATACTATATAATATAAAGTATAATTTTAGGCATAATAATATATTTGATAATAGTCGTTTGGATAAAAAAATAGAACATTTTGCTCTGAAATTGAAATTAAAGGAGAAAAAAGAGCTAAAATCGGAAAATTTGGCGTTTTTTGCAACGGAATTTTACGAACAAGGGGGGCACGGTGTGCTTTTGAGGAATATTTTGCAAAATATTCCAAAAAATTACAATACAAAGTTGTTTTTGACAAAAAAAAGCAAATCTATGAGGATTTCAAAGAAAAGAATGGCAGAAATTGCAAATTATACCCAAATAGATGGCGTTGACTTCTCTTTTTTGTGCGAAAAAAGACTTTTGAGGAAAATTTTTGATAAAATAACCGATTTTTCACCCAAAGCGATTATTGTATTTATGCATCCGAACGATGCTTTTGCTGCTGCAACCCTGGCACTTTTGAAAAAATACACAGATATAAAGATATTATTCGTGAATTTTGCTGCCCACCACCCCAGTTTGGGAATGTCTTTTGCAGATTTAATCTTGGAATTGTGTCCGTATAACGCTTTTGTGACTCAAAAGTACAGAAATTTGAAAAATACGCACGTAATTTGGCTTGCAGGAGAGAGCGAAAAGAATTTACAGGTCTTTAACGAGGAAAAAATTAAAGAAACGAGAAAAAAAATAGGAATTCCTGAAAATTGTGTCTGTACAATGACTGGTTGTGCCTCGTACAAGTTATATTCTGGAGAAAAATCGGAATTTTTGGAATTTATTTGCAAATTATTAGAAAAATATGAAAATCTATACCATGTTTTAATCACAAACTTGACCGATGAGCTAAAACAGATTATAAATTCCCTTTTTCAAAGCTCAAAAGCCAAAAATAGGCTGATAATTTTGAATTTCACCGCAAATTACAAACCAATATTCATAAGCGCGGATTTTTTTATAGACAGTTTCCCAATGAGCAATGATTTAACTATGATTGACCTGATGAGTTTGAAAATTCCCTTTGTTTCTATGATAAACAAAAAGAACATAATTCAGAGTTTTAATGAATTTTTGCCAAAAAATTATCCTTATGTATTTGAGAATTTAGAGGATTTGGAACGGGGGGTACATAAACTTTTAGATAAAGAGGAGAGGAATAGAATTGCAGAAATGAATTATGAGCATTTTTTGAATTTCTTTGAGGGGAAAAAAGTTACGGAGAAAATCTTAAATTTGGTAAATTGCAACGATTTTTGCGAGGTATTTTGCACAATAAATGAGCAGGATTACAAAAATTATGGGGAACCCAAGCTAATTCCCATTATTTAAGGAAATTTGCGCAGCCATTTTTCAAATTCATAAGTATTTATTTTTGAGTCAGCAAAAATTATTTTCCGTTTTTTTAGCATTTTTGATATTCCTTTTAGCATATCAATGCGAGATTTAATCCAGGCTCCTAAAAATCCCCTTGCAGTCCAAAGAATTAAAGAGAACATGGAACAGGCAAAACTTATGGGTGCATATTTTATTAAAGTGAACAATGGAAAATTTTTCAATTTCGCAAAAAAACGGTTTCTCTCTATATAATACAAACGCTGCTGAGTTTTTTTCCCAACGGTAGCAGAGCCTTTGTGAAGAACCTTCGCTTGAGGAATCAGCCATATCTCTGCCCCCAAATGCCTAGCCCTCAGAGATAAATCAACATCTTCGTAATAAAGAAAAAAATCTTCGTCAAAGCCATTTAGTTTTTCAATCAACTCCCTATTGAACACAGCAGCCCCGCAACACGCAAGCGCAATTTCTTTGGGTTCCAAAAATTCGGGCTTGTTTGCGGGTACATTTTTGTATCTATAGGCATAACCCCAAGGATAGAGCATGTCTCCCGCTGAGTCTATAAACTCTGGGGAATCTGCTTTTAGCATGAGGGGCATAAATGCGAGTTGTTCCAGTTTTTTGTTTTCAATGTGTTTTGCTAAAAATTCAAGGCATTTTTTTTCCAAAAAAGCATCGTTGTTCAAAAAGAAAATCCACGTTCCAGTGCAAGCCTTAATCCCAGCATTATTTCCACCTGCAAAACCCAGGTTTTCTGAATTTTCTATGAGTTTGATATTTGGGAAATTCTCCTTTATGTATTCCGCCGAACCATCGTTTGAATTGTTATCAACAACAATAAGTTCATAGTCTGTAAAATTTTGTTCAAAAATAGATTCCAAACACGGTTTCAACAAATGTTTGCCATTGCAGTTCAAAACGAGAATACTTATAAGCGGATTTTTCATTTTCTTTCGTTCAATCTTTTTAGAATACCACATAACATTGCAAATCTATATTTAACCATAAAAAATACAGAATTTTTGCTCTTTTTCAAATCACTTATGCTGCCTGAGTGTCTTCTATAGTAAATTAAGGGTTCTTCTACGTAAACTGTATTGAATTTTAGTTCCACAAGCAAGCGAATCCAAAAATCGTGTATAACTATTCCTTCGGGAAAAGGCAAAATATATTCTTTGATTTTTTTTGTGAATGAGCAAATACAACCCTGCGTTGTGCTGCGATATAAATTTTTTAAAAATCCCTTTTTGAAAGGAACATATTTGCTCAATCTGCCCTGTATTTCAAGTTTATCATTCACTATCCACGCATCGCTTATTACCAAATTGTCTTCTTTCATACGAGGCAGCATAGTTTTTACTTTATTCGGTAGCCACACATCGTCTTGGTCGGATAAAAAAATGTAATCGCCTTTTGCTTGCAAAAGAGCATTTTCAAAATTTCTGGTAGTAGGGTAAAATGGGTGACTATTTTTCAAATTTCTGCTATGATTGAAAATCTTTATTCTGTTGTCTTTAAAAGATTCTAATATTTTCAATGTGCTATCAGTTGAACCATCGTCAGAGACAATCAGTTCATCTTCTTCGCCAAGCTGTGGCAAAATAGACTTAACCTGTTCTTCTATGTATTTTTCGCCATTATATGTTGCCATGCAAACTGAAATCATTTCTTCACCATTTTCTTTCCAAGTTCAACAAAATACCAAAACTCTTTAGTTTTAAAGAAAAATAGAAAATAAACGCTAATGGTAACAAAAACAGAAACAAGGCATTTTAACACGAACATATCAACATAAGTGTTTATATAAAGGCTAATTACACAAGAAAAAAACAGAGCTAAAATCTGAATAATATAAGACTTTGCATAATTCCAAACGCTGTATTTAAAGAGATGTTTATGAATTATATATGCTTCTGTACCTATACATATAAGAACTATATCTGCCAAGGCTCCAATAACAACGCCCAAAACCCCATAGTGTATAGCTAAAATAATTGAAAGTCCAAGATAAAAAACAATTTCTATTAAGGGTTTATACATATCTGGTCTAAAAATACCAGCATCGAATTTAAATGTTAAAACAACAGAACGATTTTGAGCAAAAAAGAAATTCATTATCATTGCCACTACAACAGGGTATGGCAAAACATAAAATTTGCCAATCCACAATTCTATAAATGGGTTGATTAAATTCAAAAGGCAAACAGCAGAAAATCCACTTACGAAAAACACAAGGAATGATATTCTTTTAAATATCTCATACAATTCGTCTTTTTTCAAAGTAGCTATGGCGTTCCCAATGCTTGCATCTGCACCTATTATAAAAAGACTCACAAATATGGCTATTGTAGTTATTATGAGAATATAATTTGAATAAAGCCCAAGTTCGGTTAATCCAACAAAAGCAGATATCAATATGCTATTTGAACCTAATACAACTACGCCACCTAATTTATGAAAAACCAAAATTGAAATACTGCTTTTTATTTTTTTCTTTGCCTCAATAGATAATACCTTGTATTTTTCTTTTATATATGGGAATTTTTTATTCGCAGAAAAATATATAGCAATAGAAGTTAGCACGGCTCCAAAAATTTGAGCGTATAAGAAAAACATATAATTTTGAAATTTCACAAGTATATATATTTGAATTGCGGAAACCAAAATTTTGCCCGCAAAATCAATGGCATTTGTCAGGTACTTGTTTTGAGTATTGTCAATAATCATTCTCTTGTGAGCAAAAAAATACCCAATGCCTGTACTTGCCAAAAAACACAAATATATATGCGTTATGTTCAACGGAATGTTTATTTCTCCTTTAATTAAATACGGCAAAAATGGTATTAAAATAAGACCCATTATTATCACAAATGCTCCAACACCAAAATAGCACTTTCTGTAATATGCCATAAGAGATTTTATTTGTTCTGTATCGTTTTCTGCAATTGGTTTATACAAAGCATAAGATATTGCAGCTCCTATTCCCATATCAGCTATTGAAAGGGCGTTTAGCACATTATAAAAAAGTCCGTTTAAGCCTAGATATTCTGCGCCAAGTGTTTTGATAAAAACCGTTCTGCTCACAAAAGCCAAAGCAAAAGTGATTGTCTGTGTTAAGAACATCACACTCACATTGCGTATGGATTTTTTTGTTCTCATTTATCAAGAATCCCATTTAATTTATTCAAAGAATTTTCAAAAGAAAATTCCCTTATTTTATTCAATCCTTGTTCTGTAAGTTTATCATATAATGTTTTATCGTTCAATAATTGTATTATTCCATCACTCATCTGTTCTGAATTTTTTACATCGCACATTAAAGCGGTTTCTCCGTTTGTGCAAAATTCGTTTACGCCGCCATTGCGCGTTGTAACAACAGCCGCTCCGCAGGCCATAGCTTCCATTGGCGGTAAGCTCCACCCTTCGCTAAGGCTTGTGCATAAATAAATTTTAGAATTATTGTAAATTGAATCTATTAAAAATTTTTGGCTTGGCTTTTCAATATAATCTATCCATTGAGGAATTTTTTTATCTCTTGGGCAAGAAGCGAAAATCACTGCGGTAAAATTCTCAAATCTTTTTTTCACAAGTTCCAAAGCGTTTATGCCATATTGCGAACCTTTTACTTCTGCGGTGGAATACATCATAGCTACATCGTAAATTCTGTTTGAATGAGCATTTTTTTTAACAAATAACTTTTCGTCTATAAAATTTGGGATATAAATCATATCGCTTACACCTAAATTTTTTCCTATATCCCATAGCCATTTTGAGATAACTATTTTTGTCATATCGTTGTATTTCCAAGTTTCGTCTATAATTTCTTTTGGTGCAAGAAATGTTTCGTAGCCTTGAATTAAATATATTTTTTTACCTTTATCTGCATTACATTTTTTCAAAACCATAGCGGTAGAATAAGCGGTGGCTATTGTTGCATCTGCTTTTGGGATATTATTTTCATTTAAACTAAAAACATATTTTCTTTTCACAGACGAATGAAATTTAAACCATCTTTTGCTAAATCTAATTAGTATATACATAACCAAAAATAACAACTTATTGAAAAATGTATTCTGCTTTCCGCTTGAAAATATGAGATTGACAAGGTGTCCTTTTTTTGCCAAACCATTTGCATATTGGTATGCAATGCTATGCCCACCAGAGGGTAATTGTGCAAAATTTGGCAAAAGAATGTTTATTTTCATGCGCATAACTCTGTAAATAAATTTTTCCATTTTTCTACAATTATATGAACACCAAATTTTTCACAGTCGCTTATGGCATTTTTTGCCATTTTTTCTCTTAGTTCAGCATTATCCATTAACAAACAAACTTTTTCCACAAAAGTATCTATATCATTATTGGGAACTATAAAACCATTTCTGCCGTTTGCAATTATATCGTGCAATGCCAAATAAGAATCCATAGCTATAGGAACACAACCGTAATTTTGAGCTTCTATAAGGGTAATGCCAAATCCTTCAAATGCACTTGTCATTAGAAATACAGAAGAATTTGAGTAATAATTTTGCGGGTTCTGCCAACCTTTAAAATCTATATGCGGTAGGTTTTCCGCTAATTTTTTGCTTTTTTCCATATCTGGTCCATCTCCAATGATTATCAAATTCCAGTCATTGTAATTGCTTTTTTTAATTATGCGGTTCCAAATCTCAATAATCAGCGATATTCTTTTTTGTTTTTCTTCTATTCTAGTGACCACTAAAAGCTGTTTTGTTTTTTTTGAAAAATCAATATTTTGAAATTCATAATTCATAGTTTCGCTTATGCTTCGCAATTTGCTCAAATTCTTATTTGGCATATATTTTTTATATTGTTCCACGAATTTATCCGATAACATAACAAATGCGTCTGAGTTCTCATAAGCATAATTTCTTCGTTTTAATTGCAATTTCATTCTTCTTGAAATTACCAATTTTTTAGGCAAAAACCTAGCTATAGTGCCGCCTTTAGAATCCATATTCATAAATAAAGGAAAATGCAAACAAGACACTATTTTTGTTTTTGTTCCCATTCTCGCCTTGTGGCACAAATTGCATACAGAGAAAACATCGGCTTCTTGATTTATAATTATATCGATAGAATTTTCTTTCATCATTGCACTTAAAAAATCTATATTTTTTTTTGAATTTGCAAATTCCCACTTTTCTGGAAACTCATAAATTTTAATTTTAGAATCTATAAACACCGAATTTTTTGAATATAAAAAACAACACACGTACACATTATATCCGCATTTAATGAATTCATTTCCCAAAACTCTAGTGACAGAATCTATGCCGCTACCAGCTGGAAAACTTTTCAACACATATAATATTCTCATAATGGGAATATAGAATATATTTTTCTATATTTTTGCTTATGTCGCCTCTTATTTCTGTTATTGTTCCTATATACAATGTTGAACCTTATATTCATAAATGCGTAGATAGTATTTTGGCTCAAAGCTACGCAAATTTTGAAATTATTTTAGTTGATGATGGAAGCCCAGACAACTGCGGCAAAATATGTGAGAAATATGCAAGCGATAATCCATCAGTTAAAGTTATACATAAAGAAAATGGAGGTTTATCAGATGCTAGAAATGCAGGTTTGGACATTGCCAAGGGTGAATATATATGCTTTGTAGATTCCGATGATTGGTGTGAAAAGGAGATGTTGCAAACGGCTTTTGATGCTATGGAATTATCAAAATGCGATATGGTTGCTTTTGGAACTTTTCACGATTTTATTGAGAATGGCAAAAATTTCAGAACTGTGATTAAAAATGCAAAATGCGAACACAGAGTAAATTCATTTGAAGAAAGTCTTTCATTGTTGATAGCAGAATCACTTTCTGTCACTACATGGAGTAAACTTTACAAGAAAAAAGTTTTTGCAAATTTACGATTTCCAAAAGGAAAATTATTTGAAGATACTTGGATTTTTCCAAAATTATTTGAAAATGACTGTAATATGTTTATAATTAAAAAACCATTATATCATTATGCAATTCGAAATAATGGCAATAATATAATAGCAACTTTCAATCCACAGAAAATGGAAAATTTAGAAGCCTTGAAGTCGTGGCAAGCCTTTGAGAAAAACGGAAATTTGAGCAAAATTATATTTATGCAAAGTGCTTGGTATTTGCTTGTCAAAATTGAAGAGCAAAATAAAAAAGAGAATAAAGTTTATAGTGAGCAAATAGTTGGGCTTTTAAGAGAAAATTCACAATATGCAAAAATCAAAAGTTTTTATGATAGGCTTTTTCTATTCTTGATTTTAAAGAAAATTAGCTATAAAAAAGTTTTCTTTTTGCGAAGGAAAGTGCGAAATTTATTTTTAAGGGCAAAAATGAGAATTTCTCTCGCTCTTTTAGGCTTTTGCCCAATAAGTTTGTTTTTTGACATATAGTTTATAATTGAATCTATAAATGGCGTTCTAGTGCTGTATTTCCAAAATAGGTGAAAATACAAAGGGTTTAGTTCTTGTTTCCAAGGTTTGGTTGTAGCATAGTGTATAATTTTAGGATTTTCTCTCGCTTTATTATATTCATCTATTAAATTTTTTGGAGCATGGGATATGTCCCAATCTGTGTTTAAAAAATTGAATTCCTGCGGAAAAATAAAAATGGAATCTTTTGCTATGAAATTCAATAAATCTTGGTCGTTGAATTTATAACCTGTGTTTTGAGCTAAATTCAACAAATAATCAGATGTAAATTTATTGCGGAATTCTTTTGTGTTCAGTACTATAAATCCAGCATTTATGTAATTTTCTGGTTTGCTCATTTTGTCTATAACGCTGGATTTAAATTCTCCTTTGTAATTACGGTTATAAAAAATGCTTATTTGCGGAATATCCTGTACTCCGGCAATTAAATTATTTCCAATATCCATATTGTATATATGAGAAATATCTGAATTGCAAATAATATCACAATCCATATATATAATTTTGTCAAATTCTTTTAAAATCCACGGAGTGATCAAGCGAAAATAAGTCTCTACAGTCCATGAACCCATACTTCCCGTATTTATAAGATATTTTTCAAATTCCTTTGATACATTTATAAATTCAATTGTAAAATAAGGATAAATAGCAACTTGTTGTTTTAGTTTTTCTAAAATTTTTGTGCTTAAACTTTTATGCAGAATAAAGAATATATATTTTTGCTCCTTGTTCGCATTTTCCATTACGGATTGCATAGCCGCTGCCATATAGGGCGCATAATTTTCATCTGAAGCCAAAACTATTGGAATTAACATACTTTATCCTTTTGCAAAAAACTAAAATGAAAAGATATTCCCATTAACCATCCACCAAAACCAAGTGTTCCTACTGTAAGTGGGGTTCCATCAAACATACCCAAAACCATCATAACTACAAATCCGTTGAAGATTGCATATTCAATACTATTTCGCGTACCTTTCAATATGTTATGGATCAATTTAAATTCACATAAGAATACGATTGAACCAATTACAAAAAAACCGCTAATGCCAAGTTCAGAAAGAACTATCAAAAATAAATTATGCGCATGACCTAGAGTATGGTACGTTGGATTTTGTATGTTATAAGCTAGTGCCACATTATGCAAATATATGTTAAAATTATAAGGTCCTATTCCCCATAAAGGATGTTTAGGAATAGTTTCTGTGGCGGCAAGCCATGCAATCACCCTTCCTAAATTGCTATTATCCAATTTCATTGAAATCAAATAACCAAAAGTTTTTTTAATTAACATATCATCTGGTATCAGTTTCCAAATAGCTACTGTCAATATAGATAAGCACACTAAAAATGCAATACCTGAAAATATTTTTGTAAAGATTGATTTTTCATAATTTGTAACTAAAATCCTAGATATTCCAACTAAAAATAATCCCAACACAATGCCAATTAATCCCATCCTTGTTCCGCTTAATAAAACCGCTATAAGAATAAGAATACTCATAATAATAGTTTTTGCTACATACCCGTGGTTCAACACCACTTCTGTTATCCAAATAGTCCAAACTATTATCAATATAACTGCATATAATGTGGCAAAATGCACAGGTCCCGAAATTCTAAGAGAATCTGTAAATAAATATTCCATTAGTCCCCAAAAAAGAAATATAGACATATATGCGGTTATAAACTTAGTTAGTTTTTCTCTGTTCCAGTTTACCGATAAAGTCAATAAAAATATTATAAATCCGTTTATATATGATGCATAAGAAGAGAAGTGTATTTTGTACGGTCGAAAAAAGAAAATAGCTGCATAATAAGCAACAAATGCTATTAAAATATACCAAAACACTTTATTTTTTTCGATTTTTTTTATGAGAAAATATTGCAATAACAATGTAGCTCCAAGAGATGCTATTATAACGGAACTTTCGTTTGTGGTGTTAGAAACCAGCAACAACAAAAAAACAGATAAACTAAAGTTCTTTAGAATAATTGTTGACACAAGAGATAACAATAAAAGGAAAATTGCTAATATTGTAATCATATTTTCAAAGACTTTAATATATTTTTCAGATTTTCTTTGCTTTTTTCTTCAATAAATAATTCATTATAGTATATTCCTCGTAAAATTAGAATACTATACGTAATAATCAAAGAAATTAAAAAAGCCGCCAACGCCCACATAGCTCTCTTTGGCTTGCTTTTGTAATCCGCCAAATATGCGTCTTGCACAATCTGAATCACGGGTAAATTTTTTGCTGCATTGCCTTCTTCCATAACAATATTGCTCTCTATTGCTTCTAGCATTGTAAAAAGCCTTTTGAAGTTACTTTCCAGCTTTCCTTGTTCAATAAGTTTTTCTGCTGCCCAGTCTGAATTTATAAAAACAGAATTTTTGTTTGGCAAATAATCTTTTGAATATTCTCCGCGCAGTTTCTGAAATTCCTTTTCTAAAATGGCTCTCCTTTTGCGAAGCTCCGCTATTGAAGAATTATCTGTTCCTGCTCTGCCTTCGCTAATTCTTATATTATTGATTTGTTCCTCGTAGCTCGCAAGTGCAGTTATTGTTAATTTCAGTTGAGATTCCAAATCCAGCAAGTTATTAGCTCTGTAAAAATCTATTAAAACATTGCTCAGAGAATCTACAGAAAGCAAAATGCTATGTTTAAAGCTATTCAAATGATCTATTGTTTGCAAAGCGCGTTCCTTTCTCAGTTTTATATATTTGGCATTTCCTTCTTCAACAACAAAACGAACCAAATCTCTGGCAAGTACTTTATTTTTTGCCTCATATTCGCAAGAAATTATCCCCGTTAGTTCGTCAACAGCTATCCTTATGTCTTTATCAAAACGTTTAAGCAAAATTTCTTTGTATTTTACTCCTTTATAAATTGTATCTAGCTTGAATTTTTCTATTGTAGCCCACAGAACATCTCTTCCAGTGACAATTTCCAAATATAAATCTTCGTTCTCCTGCACTCCTGCAACTGATCCAAACGAGTTTAGCAAATTAGACGACACTGCGTTTTTAACCAATGAATTTATGCTTGTTGTTTGGGAACTAGTATCTAAAAGTACTCTAATTTCACTTTTGTAATATTCTGGCGAAATCCAAGCTATAACAAATCCTAACAACCCAGCAAGAAACGGAATTCCAATGGAATACTTTTTTCTTTGCAACAAAAAAATCAAAATTTCAGTTAAAGACATATTTTTTCTAGTTCCATTTAAAAACTACAGGTATTGTGTCTAAAACTGGAAGTGCATGCAAAAATGACCTGAATGCGTATTCAGTTGCTGTGCGAGCTTGCATAATTATATCAATATTGGCTCTCACATTGAGTTCCGTTTCTGCTTTTTGCCTTGCCTCTATTGCAAAATGGTCGGAGGCTCTGTATTTATTGAAAATGCCGTTTTTTTGGTCATATACTTCTGCCGTTTCTGGATGCAATTCGTGTGCGAGAATTTTTATCGGTGGGAATTTTATGAAAAGTGTGTCGGTGCGGGTTGTGTCTATTTTCATATCTTTGCAGTTAATGCCAAGTTTTATGGTTCCATCTATAACCGCAAGCATTTTTTTCTCGGTACCAGGCATAGGAACACCGAACATTTCCTTGCTATTCACATCTTTGATTACAGCGGTATATCTGTAAACAAGGGATATGAATTCCGCCACAGGAAAAACTTCACGTACATTTACGTGAATACTTGTCTCCTGCTTTGGGGTTACAATTTGCCCTCCGTTCATAGAACGGCCTACCAAAACACCTATAGTGGCAATCGCCGCTAAAAGCAATAACACTAAAACGAGTGTGAGTCTGAACATATTTTACCTACTTAGTTGCTAAATAAATGGTTACTGTTGTTGCCAGGATGCCCATAAGTGATGCTACAAAATATGTAACGTCTTTTATCTGTTCATAGCCTGTACGTGGTATCTCAATAAAATCTCCGGGTAAAATTTCACCCTGTGCCCAGTCCACAGAAATTCTTTTTCCATTTCTCATAACAGAAACCCTTGAAAAATCTCCTGTTATTAGTGTAACTCCGCTTGCTGCCACATAATCTGCGGCACGCATTGATGGATTGTAAGGAGCTTTTCCAACCGTTGCCGTAGCACCGCCAATATATACAAAAGGTGCTTGAATGTGAAATTCAATGTCGCTTGATGGTTCTGGCATAAAACTATCCATTTGGTTTATCCCAATCCATTTTGTAAAATTGTTTTCTTGAAATTTAACGCTTATTCCATTGTAGCCACTATCAATATTAATGCCAGCGTCTTCTATATATTTTTTTATTGTGTGGTTCGGAACATAAGGGACTGTTGTTGTTTTGCCAGCGTGAGTTAAATTAATTGTTTGTTGCCATTCTCTGTACGGAACTTCTATTATATCTCCCGATTGCAAAAGGATATTTTCCGTTGTGGATATAGTGTCGCCTTTGCGGTATATGTAAACACTATCTCTATTTGCCGATGGTTTAATATTCCCAGCAGCCTGAATTGCGCCCTTTGCCCTTGCCTGCCCGCTAACCGTAACTTGCCCAGGATTATTTACAGCCCCTTGAACGTTCACTATAAATTTACGAAGCTGAACCAAATGCACTCCTATATATTTTTGGTCATAGCGACCTTTGAGTTTGTCTAAAATTTTTCGTTTTGCCTCGTTGAGGGGCATATTGTTGACATTGACAAGCCCACAGCTCTGAATAGCAATAGTTCCTTCTGGTGAAACTTGCAAGCCATCAATTCCTGCGGGAAAAATAATTTCAAAAAAATCACCGGGACCAATTAGGTAATTTGAGTCCACGGAGGTTTCCAAATTTACAGGGTTTTGCACTATCTGATCTCGTTGCTTAACAAGCTGGTCTTCATAAAAAACGGGCTTAGAAATCGTTTGGTTTTCGTTTTTTGACATTGAGATATCCGCTGCATTTGCAAGCGAAAGCAAAGTTACAAGAATAATTGTAAAGAAACGCATCATTTTACCAACTCATAATATACAAAACGATGTTCAGGCAAAATTTCTGGGTGGAATATAAATATAAGGTCTGCCAAAACCAAGTCTGGATATGCCACTCCAGATTCGTAAAAATCTCTGCTTCCATTTTTGCCCGTGCGTTTTGAGCTTTGATAAATTTTGTTGTTTTGCCAAGAAGAAAATATGTACATTCTCGGTTCGTTTTGCGTAATTTCTTCTTTGCTCGCCCATAGGCTTGGATGCAACCAAAAATCAGCCTGCGCACCGCTTTGCAAGGCAGCCTCTATATTGAGCGTTAAAAGCCCAGTCTGTGGAGTGTTTTCCCAAATATATTTTGCTCCAGCATCTAGTAAAAATTTTGCAAAGTAACTGTTTCCGCCCCCAGCAAGCCATTCGGAGCCTTGGGGGTATCCCGTGATAACAGATGGTTTTTCGGCAGAGTTCAGAGCTTGTTCCGCAAGCAAATTATATTTATAAACTGTCTCTTTGAAAATTGAATCTGCTTGTTTTTCTTTTCCAAATAAAATGCCGAAAAACTTTAACCATTCAAAGCGAGCAAGAGGATGGCTCTCCATCCATTCAGCGGTTAAGATAGCTGGAATTCCTGCGGTTTTAAGTCGGGGATAGTCATCGTAAATGGTGGAGCCGGTGCCAAAGGTGAGAACTATGTCTGGATGCAAAATCAATATGGTTTCCAAATCCAAAGCGTTTCCGCTACCAACCTGTTTTATGGAAAGAGAGTCTATTAAATTTTGCATTTTTTCGCTGTAAATCAAATTTCTGTTCTCAACCGCTACTATACTCTGGAGCAAGCCCATTTTTTCCATAAAAGCTATAGCCACCGTAGAAAGCACAACAGCTCTTTTAATTGGGATTTTAATTATGGGCAATTTTTTTAAACTATCAGGAATTTTATTTTCGTTTGAATCCAAAAGCAACCAACGGTGATTTTCAGGATCCCCATTCCAAGCCTCTTTTATGTTCAAAATTTTATATCCATCGCCATAATCTATGCTAAAATGTTCTGCCTGCTCGCTGGTTTTTTGGGGTATGGACTCTTTTGAGCAAGAGATAAAAAAAAATAAAAGAAAAGAGCTAAGTAAAAATTTCATATTAAAAACTAAATCCAAAGGATTTTGGCACAACTAATTCCCTATAAGAACTCATTAAAAAATCATCTGTCATTCCAGATAAATAGTCTGCCGCTATGCGTGCAGGGCCATTTGTACTGAAATATTCCTCGCTTTGGTCATTTTCCCATTTATGGTATTGCTCACTAATATTGCTCTTTTCTGGCAGTTTTTTTTCTATAAGAGATTCCAACACAACATTGAACATAGCCTCTATTTTGGTATCCTCAGACATTTTTATAGGACTATCGTAAATATTTTTGTAGTTCCATTCTTTTAACCTATTCAAGGCATTGAAAACATCTTTTGAAAAAGATATGGAATTTTTGCCATAACTATTGTTTATTATATCCAAAACAAGGGAATTGACTATGAGTTTATTGGTATTTCCGAGAATCTCAACAACATCTGCTGGAATATCCTCTCTTTTTATCAAATTCACGGCAATGGCATCTTCTATATCCCTGCCTATATATGCAATAACATCAGAAACCCGCACAATGCAACCTTCCATTGTCATAGGCCGCAATTTTTTTGTTCTGCTTTCGTCAACAAGGCATTTTTGATATTCCTCATATAGTTTTTCCTTTGTTTTGCTACGATCGTTTTTATATTCTGTGTCAATCCATTCTCCGTTGTGGCAAAGTATGCCATCCAATGTTTGAATACACAAGTTTACATAGTGCTTTCCTTCGGTTTTTTCAATTTCGTACAATTGCCTAAAGCTCTGCGCATTGTGGCAAAAACAACCCTCTTTTTTGCGCTTCAAAAAAGAGGAGAGAAATCTCTCTCCTGTATGCCCAAAGGGAGAGTGCCCAACATCGTGCCCAAGGGCTATTGCCTCTATTAAATCTTCATTGTATTTCAAAACCCGCCCAAGAGTCCTAGCTATTTTTGCCACAAGCTGAACGTGCAACACTCTATGCGTTAAGTGGTCGTTTTCGCAAAGATAAAACACCTGAGTTTTGTCTATGTAGCGGGTATAAGCCTGGGAGTGTATAATGCGGTCGGTGTCGTGAAAGAAGGGAGGGCGAATTTCACTTTCGTGATTTTCGGGAAGAAATCTCAGAGCTTCCGAATTTTTCACAGCATCTTTGGAAAGCAGTGTGTCTGCGGCATTGTTTCCGTGCAGTTCAGCGAGAATTTCAGGTTTTATATATTTTATTGGCATAATGTGTAAGGTAGCAATTTTACTGCGCACCTTTTCCTGCTAAAACCACATAAATTGTTCTGATTAAAATTTGAATATCTAGCAAAATAGAGAAGTTGGATAAATAGTAAATATCGTAGCCTAATTTTATTTTTACGTCTTCAATGTCGTTATCGTAGTGGTGGCGAACTTGAGCCCAACCAGTTAAGCCTGGTTTCATCTTTAAACGGCTTGCGTAAAAAGGAATGGTTTTGCGGAGTTCTTCTATAAATACGGAACGTTCAGGCCTGGGACCTACCATACTCATATCGCCTTTTAGAACGCAAATCAACTGCGGAATTTCGTCTATGCGGTATTTGCGTATGAATTTCCCAACTTTTGTTATGCGGTTATCGTTTTTTCTCGCCCACTGGGGTCCGTCTTTTTCGGCATCTTGCTTCATAGAGCGAAATTTATAGATGGTAAATGCCCTTGAATACAAACCCACCCTTTGCTGCTTGTAAAAAATAGGGCCTTTAGAATCTAATTTAATTGCAATAGCGGTTATGAGTAGCAGGGGAAATGTTAGCACAAGCAAGAGCAAGGCTATTGCAATATCCATAATTCTTTTTACGGTAGCTTGCCAGGGGAGCAAATTCGTCACAAAAAGTTCTTGCAGCTCTTTGGAGCGCACAAGCATTGGCTGGCTTGATGTTTTGAAATTCTTTGCACATTCCCACAAACTTGGTACCAAATAAACTTTAACGGGCAGGTAGGCAACCCAATATAAAATTTCATTGATTTTTTTCTCGGAATTGCTACGGTGAGCTATGATAATCGCCTGCACATTGTTTTTTTTGATTAAGTTCGGCAAATCGGAATAAGTTCCCAAAATTTCCAAGCCTTCAAAAGTTTTCTCTAGCCCATGACTTTCTTCCACAATGCCTATCACTTTTTTCCCAAGTTGTGGATTATCTTTAAACAACTGCGAATATTCCCGTGCTTCATTTGTGCAACCTAGCAAAAGAATACAATCTGCGCCCCAGCCTTTGCTGAGGAAGTGCCGCAAAATTTTGCAAATCAAAAGCCTAAAAAGGCTAACAGAAATCCAAACAGAAAAAAAGTAGTTTGAAGCTAGAGCAACATATTTAAAGAATTTGTCTATGTCAAATGCGCTTTTGCCAAACAAGGCGGCTACAGTCAAGCAATATGCAACTCCAACAATTTTTAGCATATACAGAACATGGGCTGTGCGAGATTCCAAAAGCCACCTGCGATATGCGCCAGCGCATAAGAATATCAAAAACCAACACAAAATGGAAAGAGCTATGTGTTCGGTGTATTTTGGCAAAAATATAACAAAGCACAGGCTGCTCGCCAAGCAGTCAAAAATGATGAGCAAGAATTTTTCAAGGGTCGTAGCCCGCATATATCAATAGAATATAAGAAAGAATTTGCAAAAAAAGCTAAAATTTCGCTAAAAAAATAATTTTTTACAAAAGAAATACATATTGAATACACACATAAAATACAATGGTGACAATTCTATCACTTTTGTTTTTCTAAATTTACCCTTATGCAGATTTCAATAGCTTCTTTAATGGAAAGCAGCGGTGTGGTTTTTGGAACAAGCGGGGCAAGAGGGCTTGTAAGCGATATGACAGATGAGGTGTGCTATGCCTATGCCCTTGGTTTTTTGCAGCACACTTTGGCAAACAAAAACGCAAAAAAGAAGGTAGCGATAGGTGGCGATTTGCGCCCAAGCACCCCACGCATAATGGCGGCTTGCATGGCGGCGGCAAAGAACGCAGGTTTTGAATGTGACTATCAAGGCTTTTTGCCAAGCCCCGCCCTTGCGCTCTACAGCATAAAAAAAGGAATCCCAAGCATAATGGTAACTGGAAGCCACATACCAGACAACAGAAACGGCATAAAATTCTGCGATTATTACGGCGAAATAACAAAAGATGATGAACAGGGTATTCGCGGGCAAATCGTAGGGGCAGACCTACGTGTCTGCCCCTACGATTTGCCAAATCCAAACAATGATGCGTTGAAAATTTACAAAGATTATATTTTAAACCTATTTCCCAAAAATTCTTTGCAAGGCACAAACATAGCATTTTTCCAACATTCCGCGGTTGGCAGAGATATTGCGGTTGAGATTTTAACTGAACTAGGAGCAAACGTAAAAGCGGTGGGGCGCAGCGAAAAATTTGTGCCTGTGGATACAGAGGCTATTCGCAAAGAAGACGTGGCTTTTGCAAAACAACTTTGCGCAAGCGGCGATTTTTTTTGCGTGGCAAGCACAGATGGAGATTCAGATAGGCCGCTTTTGTCTGATGAAAACGGAGTTTGGCTCAAAGGCGATTCGCTTGGGATTTTAGCGGCAAAAGCACTTGGGATAGAAACGGTGGCTATTCCTGTGAGTTGCAACACGGCAGCTGAGAAAAGCGGATTTTTCAAGGAAGTTTTGAGAACGAGAATAGGAAGCCCCTTTGTTATTGAAGGGATAAAAAAGTTGCAAGGTAAATATAAAAGTGTTGCGGGTTTTGAGGCAAACGGCGGTTTTTTAACCGAGAGTTTAACAACAAGAGATGCCCTAACACCCATTATCGCAACCATTATAGAGAGCAAAAAACAGGGACTGAAAATTTCGGAGCTTCTCGCAAAATTGCCGGCAAGGTATGCAGGGAGCGGTATAACACGTGGTTTTTCGGTAGATGCCACAGATGGCTACAGAATTGAATTTGAAAACGGAGATATTATCCATTTGCGCAAAAGCGGAAATGCACCAGAATTTCGTTGCTACACGGAGAGCAAAACACCAGAACAAGCGGAACTTTTGAGCGATAAGTGCATAAAAACTTTTGAGCTTTGGAAAATTATGGGTTCAAAGCTATACGATGAATTAAAGGAATTGACAAAAAAAGAAGCGAAACACATAGAAGAAAACATCACCCCGATGAATTTTGAAATGCTCCGCGACAATCCGAAATACGAGGAATTTGAAAAAAAGGGCAGAGAAATTTTGAAGCAGGGAAAGGTTGCGGCTTTTTTAATCGCTGGCGGGCAGGGTTCTAGGCTCGGTTTTGAGGGACCAAAAGGAGCTTTTAGGTTGGAAGCCCTTGGCAAATCCATTTTCCAAATACATGCGGAAAATATATTGAAGCTGGGGAAAAATATTCCGCTGGTTATAATGACAAGCCCGCTGAACAATAGGGAAACCATAGAACATTTTGAGCAAAATAATTATTTCGGTTTGGACAAATCTCTGATTAAATTCATTGAACAAGGCACCATTTATGCAATGTCTCCGAATAGGGAACTTATTTTTGAAAACAATGGGGATTTATTTTTAGCACCAGATGGCAATGGCGGATGTTTCAGGGCACTTTGCGAGACTGGAGCTCTGAAATGGCTTGAAGAGCAGAATATAGAAGTTGTTTTTCTATACGGGGTGGATAATATTTTAGCAAAACCCTGTGACCCGCCTTTTATAGGAGCATTTTTAGACTCAAAAATGGCTGCTGCCTCCAAGGTTGTGAAAAAGAAATACCCCGAAGAAAAAATGGGCGTATTTGCCTTTAAAAACGGCTTGCCCGGGGTTATTGAATATAGCGAAATCTCGCCCGAACTCGCAAAAAAACTGGATGGCGGTAATATTTTAGCTCATTTATTCACTATTGAGTCCTTGAAAAAATTAGAAAAGAAACCTCTGCCTTGGCATTTGGCTGTTAAGCGTGTTTGCGGCGTAGAAAAAGCGTTTAAGTTTGAGCAACTCTTATTTGACGCTTTCCCAGAACTAGGAAATATGTATTTAACAGGCGTTTTGCGAGAAGAGGAATTCGCTCCCATTAAAAACGCCACTGGTGAAGATTCTCCAGAAAGCGCGGTGGAGATGTTTAGGAAAGCTGGGCGTTGATTTTTACTATATTACTTTTCCACACAAAACGAGGTAGGCTATGCTAGACCAAAAAGTTTATTTAGACGATATTTACGAAAGCGAAAAATGCGGTGGTTCGCCGTTTAAGGCTGTGGTTATGATGTCCAAGGAATCTAGGTTCATAAATAACCAAGCACATCAAGGTTTTATTCAGTTAGAAGAAAAACCCACAACCATTGCCATGAACAAGTTCAAACAGAACAAGCTATCTGTGGTGGTTCACGAAAAAGAATGAAACTCTCAAATTTCTTTTACGCAACGCTTCGCGAAATTCCAAGCGATGCGCAACTGCCAAGCCACATATTTTTAATGCGAGGCGGCTACATAAAGCCATTATCCACAGGTATATACAGCATATTACCCTTGGGGCTTAGGGTTATTCGCAAAATTGAAAATATAATAAGGGAAGAGATGAACGCCGTTGGCGGCATGGAAGTGGATTTGCCTGTGGTGCAAACCGCCGAGCTTTGGAGCGAGGCTGGCCGCTACCAAGCGATAGGAGACGAACTGCTCCGATTCAAAGACCGCAACAGCCACAATATGGTGCTGGCGATGACACATGAAGAGGCAATCACCGATATGGCACGTTATGTGCTTTCCAGCTATAAGCAGCTGCCCTTTATGCTCTACCAATTCAAAACAAAATACAGAGACGAGGCTCGTGCGCGCGGCGGCTTGATTAGAGTGCGCGAATTTGAAATGAAAGATGCCTATAGCTTCCATGCCACATCAGAAGACTTGGACAAACACTATGAACTTGAATACAAAGCCTACCAAAAAATTTTTGGCAGAGTTGGAATAGAACCCGTTATAGTGCAATCCGACACAGGAATTATGGGCGGCAAAATTGCCCACGAATTTATGCTAGACACGCCGAGCGGCGAGGATTATTTAATTATTTGCAAACACTGCGGCTACCAAGCGAACAGGGAAATAGCCGAATTCAAAAGGCAACCAGTTGATGGAAATTTGGGTCTTGAGAAAGTAGCAACGCCCGGCAAGCAAACCATTGACGAAGTTTGCACTTTTTTAAAAGCAAACAAAAAAAATGCTGGCAAATGCGTATTCTTTGATGTTGACGGCAAACTGATAGTAGCTTTGGTTCAGGGTTATTTAGAGGTGAGCGAAACAAAACTGAGAAATTTTTTGAAAGTAAAAACCTTAATCCCCGCATCCGAAGAGTTGATAAAAGCAAGCGGAATGATTCCTGGTTATGCAAGCCCCATAAACGCAAAAAATTGCAGAATAATATTAGACACAGGAGCCGCACAAAGCTCAGACTTAATCGTTGGTGCAAACGAAGAGGGCTATCACTATATGCACTGTATTCCAAAAAGAGATTTTGCCAGTTTTGAAACGGTGGATATTGCAGAAGCGGCAGCGGATTGTCTTTGCCCAAAATGCGAAAAAGAGTTGACGGAAACAAGAGGCATTGAACTTGGCAACATATTCAAGCTGGGCACGAAATTCAGCGAGAACATGAATTGCTCATTCACAGATGCCGCAGGTGAGGTTAAGCCCGCGATAATGGGTTGCTATGGAATAGGAGTTGGGCGTTTAATGGCAAGCGTTGTTGAAAACAGCCACGATGATTTTGGTCCTATATGGCCGCTTTCCATTGCACCCTTTCAGGTTCTAATTGTGCAAATAGCAAAAGAAGATGCAATTTTGCAGGTATCTGAACAACTGGAAAAAGAACTGGAAGCACAAGGCATTGAAGTTCTGGTTGACGACCGTGACGAACGCCCCGGCGTTAAATTCAAAGACGGCGATTTATGGGGAATTCCCATTCGCATTTCCATAGGCAAAAAGGGTCTTGCAGAAAACAAGGTTGAGTGGAAACTTCGCGGGCAAAAAGATATGGAGATGGTGCCTGTGGGAGAGGTTGCGGATAAAGTGCATAAACGCATTAAACAAAATTGTTAATTTTGACAATTTTGTATATTACAATATGACAAAATGTTTAAAAGGAGCCTAAAATGGCAACGGAAACGCTTATAGACAGGCCAATATACATAGAACGGCTGAAAACCTTGTGTGGACA